>JBMHCK010000111.1:0-4080 GCA_049889955.1 Puniceispirillaceae bacterium (SeqCode) | reverse complement strand
GGGCGCGATATACCCGCAGGCGGGGCGGCTCTGTGCCAAGCGTACGCAAACGCTATAAAGGGCCTTGGGGTTGATTTTGGGGGAGTTGATTTTTTGGGGGGGGTGATTTTTGGGGGGATAAATTTGAGGGGCAGAAAAAATCGTTTATGGCGCTACAGGGGCGGCAAAAATACTGTTATCTTCATCCAGCTTGGCAGTAAAACCCTGCGCTTCAACCTGGGCGGCCAGAGCATTAGCAGCTTCTTTTACAATCTTTATATCCAGGCCGGTTAACACCACCGCGGTACCAAATTGACCAGGTTTAAACCAGGGGTAAGAGCCAACGCTAACCCCATCAAAACGGGTGCTGATTTCTTCCATAACTCCAGCAATCGTTCCCTCACCGATAGCGCATTGCACGGTGATGCGAGTAGGTTGAATTCCACCTTGCAAGGTTGGTGCTATCCCTTTGAACATCGCTTGCAAGATAGAGGGAACACCTGCCATTACATGTACATTTTTAATCCGATATCCAGGGGCGGCACTAACTGGATTATCAATTAAATCTGCCCCTTGCGGAATATCTGCCATTTTCTGTCTGGCGGCATTAAATTCGATATCTGTACCTTCATAATGACGTGTTAAGCGAGCAACCGCCTCGGGATGGCGAATAACCGGAACCTCAAAGGCCGCTGCGACCGCTTCTGTGGTGATATCATCATGGGTGGGGCCAATACCGCCTGAGGTAAAGACATAATCGAACGAAGCTGAGAATTCCCGTACCGTCTGGATTATCGTATCACGATCATCTGCGATCACCCGGGCTTGTTTCAGGCTGATCCCAAGAGCGGTTAACTCTTCTGCCAGCCAGCCAATATTCTTGTCCTTGGTTCGACCAGAGAGAATCTCGTCTCCGATCACTAAAATAGCGGCTTCAGGATTTGGCATTTGCAAAAACAGGCTCCTAT
The DNA here is from genome assembly GCA_049889955.1 of Puniceispirillaceae bacterium (SeqCode). Taxonomy (GTDB): domain Bacteria; phylum Pseudomonadota; class Alphaproteobacteria; order Puniceispirillales; family Puniceispirillaceae; genus JADHLI01. The sequence continues at coordinate 3,133 of JBMHCK010000111.1, read as the reverse complement.
TTGCTATATCACTCTCAGATAATGCCGTTCTACTAGCAGAAGGTCAAAGCCCCAAAAAGGGCTTGTATCGAAGCTGTTATTAAAACGCAATGTGTCTATTATCCACATCTGTACGGGTAATCATCTGTAAAAGATGTATGAATAACAAAATAAAGGGCCAAAAGGATGCGACAAGAACCTGTCATGCTGCATGGCGAAGACGGTTTTCAGGGTATGCGTGACGCAGGGGCCCTGGCGGCGCGCGTTCTGGATATGATAACCCCGCATGTTGTTGAAGGGGCTACAACCGAGCAGCTTGATACGCTGTGCCATGAGTACATTCTCGATCATAAAGCCATCCCGGCCCCGCTAAATTACAAAGGCTTTCCAAAATCGACCTGTATTTCGCTTAATCACGTGGTTTGTCATGGCATTCCAGGGGCAAAGCGTCTGCAAAATGGGGATATTTTGAATATCGATGTTACCGTTATACTAAATGGTTGGTATGGCGATACCTCGCGCATGTATTGGGTTGGCACCCCTTCTGTAAAAGCCCAAAATTTAACGCAAATCACCTATGAGTGCTTGATGAAGGCGATTGAAGGGGCAAAGCCGGGTGCCACCTTGGGCGATATTGGCCATATTATTCAGAGCCATGCTGAATCGCACCGTTTTTCAGTTGTGCGCGATTTCACCGGTCATGGATTGGGACGGGTGTTTCATACCGCGCCAACAGTTTTGCATTATGGCACGCCGGGCACTGGCCTGCGTCTGGAACCAGGCATGATTTTCACCATAGAGCCAATGATCAATGCTGGCCATTACGCCACTAAAATTCTAAGCGATGGATGGACCGCGGTTACCCGGGATAAAAGCCTGTCTGCACAATTCGAGCATTCCATTGGCATAACCGAAGATGGGGCAGAGATATTTACCCTGTCCGAACAAGAGCTGCATCATCCTCCATTTAAAAAATCTGCCTAATTTTGGTGTAATTTACTAAAAATTAAGCTTCTTCTGAGATACTGAACGCGCATAACAGCAGAACAATGTTCCGGAGACATTGTCTGCTGTCTAATGATGTCTATTTTCAGGACCGCGCCGATGGCAGAGAAGAAACCGAAAAAGCTGGCTGATTTTACCTCTGGTCATCGTATCCGAATGCGCGAGAAACTACGCGATAATGGCGGCGAATCCCTCTCGCATCAGGAATTACTGGAAATGCTGTTATTTTATAATTTCCGGCGCGGCGATGTAAAACCGTTGGTAAAATCCCTGTTCGCGCGATTTGAAACGCTTGATCATATCCTGCATGCCCCTGAAGACCAGGTGATGAAGGTCCCCGGTGTAGGTCCAGAAACTGCCGATCTATTTGCGTTGGTACGCACACTTTACTATCGAAGAAGCCAACAGCATTTAACGCGTAACGATGTATTAACCAACTGGGAAGCGGTATTAAATTTCATGGTCAGACGATTGGGCCATGAAGGGATAGAAAAATTTATGGTTATCTATCTGAATAGCCAGAATGAAGTTATCACCGATGAAATCATGTCCTCTGGTACGGTGGACCGCACCGCAATTTTTCCGCGTGAAATCGCACGGCATGCACTGCAACATCGCGCGACAGCGGTGATTATTGTTCACAACCACCCAACTGGCCATCTGCGCCCGAGCAAGGCAGATATTGATATGACCAGGCAGACAAAAGATGCTCTGCAAACCGTGGATATCGTTTTGCATGACCATATTATCGTTGGCGGCACAAAAACAGTAAGTTTTAAATCAATGGGTTTACTCTAGGCAGGCTTACTCTAGACGGACTTACTCTAGGCGGGCTTACTCTAGTCATATCTACTCTGGGCGGTCTGCTCTCGGAAGTAGGTAGCGTTTTCTCTGGCGGTGACCGGTCAGGCGAATTTGTGGGTCTTGGCCCGCTTGGCGCTTTTGTCGCGGTATTTTCTATTATGGTTGGCTATTTTGCGGCTGTTGTGATCAATTTCGGTGATTTTGCCCGTTTTGTAAAAAGTGAAGAGGAAATGAAAAAGAGCAATCTGTGGGGATTGGTCGGAAATATCGTATTTTTCTCCTTTATCACACTGATGATAACCGGTGGCACGATTGCCATCTTTGGGGAATATATTGCCGAGCCAACGCAGATGGTGGCAAGGGTGGATAATCTGTTGCTGACAGTAATTGCCGCTTTTGCATTTTTTGCGGCCACAGTCGGCATCAATATGGTCGCCAATTTTATCCCCCCTGCCTATGATCTGGCCAATCTTGTACCTAGCCGGATTAATTTCAGGATTGGCGGCCTGATTACCGCTGGATTCGGGTTTGTGATTGTCGGGTTATGGGTTTCTTTTATCACACAGATGAGGTTATTTCCCTTTGTAAATACACTGGGGGCGATATTGGCCCCTGTATTTGGCATCATGATAGCCGATTATTATATCCTGAAAAAACAGCAGCTGAATGTTGACGCGCTATTTGATGATAGTCCGAAGGGGGAATATCACTATCAGGGCGGCTTTAACCGCAAGGCGATATTGGCCTGGATATTATCTGGCTATATCGCGGTTGGTTCGGTCTGGCCGGGGATTCTGGTTTTCGGTCTAGATAGCTTTTTCGCCAATCTGGGCGGCGGCGGCGGTTATGCCTGGATAATCGGGGCCAGTCTAGGTGCCCTTATTCATCTGGGCATCTCCAGAAAATAATCGGCAAAGATACACAAAACCTCGCCACAGCTTGTCGGCCTTGCTGGCAAGCTGCTTTTATCTTCTATCTACTGATTTTAAGAGGGTACAGGCGGGGTTAGACCACTTATCATCTATCTGGCCTCTTATTTTTTTCATTATTATCTTATTTGGGCGGAGTAATATTTTTTTGCGGGCGCCCTTTACAGCGCGGTGCGGGTGTTTCTGCTTCGCTGATATCCTCGCCATTGGCGCCTGCTTTAAACTTCTTCACCCCTTCTTTTAGCTCATCCGATGCTGATCGTACTGCTTCACCGGCGCGGCGTGAGGCCTGCAACAAGCCAGGGCGGGCCGCCTCAACCGCCTTATCTGCAGCTTTGGCAGCTTGCTGGCGGATAGCGGGATTATTGGCTGCCATACGCAAAGCGGTAAATAATAGTTTTCGAACAATCATAACG
>JBMHCK010000110.1:0-3494 GCA_049889955.1 Puniceispirillaceae bacterium (SeqCode) | reverse complement strand
ATTGACCGTGCCATGCTGAAGAGATTGCTGCAACGCTCGGACGCGCCAGCACTGCGCGATGCGCTACTCTATTACGGATTGATGGCCCTGTTTGCCCTTATCGCAATTATGCTGATGCCATCCTGGTGGGCGCTGCCTTTTTGGCTGGCTTACGGCGTATTTTATGCCTCCGGGTCAGATGCGCGATGGCATGAATGCGGGCATGGCACGGCATTTAAAACCGCCTGGATGAACCGGCTTGTTTACCATATCGCCAGCTTTATGATTATCCGAAATCCGGTTACCTGGCGGTGGAGCCATGCCCGGCACCATACCGATACGTTGCTGGTAGGGCGGGATGCGGAAATCGCGGTCATGACCCCGCCGCGGGCATTGCGGCTTATCCTGAATATTTTTGGCTTGCCAGATATGATAGATAGTTTTCGGCGTATGGCCTTTCATATTTTTGGGCATATTCTGCCAGATGAAGCCTTATACACCCCTGTACATGAACAGCCTAAAATCTTTATTGTGGCGCGAATTTGGGGGGCTATCTTTGCTGTAACCCTGGCGAGTGCACTATATTTTCAGAGTATTATTCCCCTGCTGCTGATAGGCGGGCCACGCCTCTATGGCTCTTGGCATTTCATTATGACCGGATATTTACAACATGCCGGCCTGCGCGAGAATGTCACCGATCATCGCCTGAATACCCGCACGGTACTGATGAACCCAATTAGCCGTTTTTTGTATCTGAATATGAATTATCATATAGAGCATCATATGTTTCCAATGGTGCCTTATTATCATCTGCCAGCCTTGCATCGCCATATTCGTCATGATCTGCCTCCTGCCAGCCCGTCCATAGCCGCGGCATATACAGAAATTTTGCCTATAATTTGGCGGCAATATCGCGGCGAGCAGGTATTTTTAGAGCGCCATCTGCCTGTATAGGATTTTGTGCTGCATCATATATGTGGCTATTTATTGTGCAGTTTTATTAAAACCTAAAAATTAATGTGACTATTTCTATTAAGTTATGTATGATTGTGCGTGTTCCAGTCGAATTCTGGGAGAGACTGCCGCCTTTTGGATGTTCAATAGGGACAGGCAGCGCCGAAGGAGCAGATGCCTCTAAATCTCTCAGGCAAAAGGGCCAGAATTCGTGAACAGTCTGGAGAGTGGTTAGCACGCTAACCCACCGACGGGGATAACCGCTGGATGCGGGAAACTCTCAGGTTCCAAAGACAGACGAGGCAAAGTCGCACGCTGAAGACCACCAGCGTTGTGTCTATTTGTCTGTTACAGGAGCCAGATTATGAAACATTTTGCTGTTATCGGGGCCGGGATTACCGGCATTACCACCGCATGGGTTTTACGCCAACGCGGCTATGATGTGACGGTCTTTGATCGGCATCGCTATCCGGCGATGGAAACCTCTTTTGCTAATGGGGGTCAGCTATCTGCCAGCAATGCCGAAGTGTGGACAAATATCAACACTATCTTAAAGGGCCTGAAATGGCTGTTTAAGTCAGATGCGCCTCTATCCATGAATTTGCGCCCCTCCTGGCATAAATATAGCTGGCTTGCCTCTTTTGCCAGCCAGTGTGGAAATTACGAAAAAAATACCATTGCGACGGCAAAGCTGGCGATTGAATCGCGCCGCTATATGAATGAATTTGCCCAGTCAGCCGGGGTTGAATTTGATCGCGAGGATAGCGGCATTCTGCATATCTATAAAAAGGAAGAAGATTTTGCCCATGCCCACAAGGTGACCGAGATGCTGGCAAAGGCTGGATTACTGCGCCGCAAGCTGAGCCCTGCCGAGGTATATGAGGTTGAACCTGCCTTGCAGGCAGAGGTGTTAGGTGGTTATTACACTGACAGCGATTTCACTGGGGATATTCATAAATTTGCAAATGGGCTGGCAGAAGCCGCAAAGCAGGCTGGCGTTCATTTTGCCATGAATACGCAGATAACAGATATCCAGCATGAAGATGAGGCACCGCATCTGTTCTGGCAGGAGCTGAGCGGGGAAAGCGATGAGCAGAAATTTGACGGGGTGGTGATTACCGCTGGCGTGATGAGCCGCAAGCTGGCCGCCGCGCTGGGGGATAGTGTGAATGTCTATCCGGTTAAGGGCTATTCTATTACCGTAGAGCTGAAAGATGCCCTCGCCCAGGCAGCAGCGCCAACTGTTAGCTTGCTAGATGATGCTGCCAAAATTGTTACCGCCAGATTAGGCAGGGACAGATTCCGGGTTGCTGGCACAGCCGAGATTAATGGCATTAATTACGATATTCGTGCCGATAGAATTGCTCCGCTGACCAGATGGGTACAGGATAATTTCCCCGATATTTCTACCAAATCGGTTGTCCCCTGGGCAGGGTTGCGCCCGATGATGCCATCTATGATGCCGCATATCGGGGCCGGCCGCAAAAAAGGCGTGTTTTACAATACTGGCCACGGGCATTTGGGCTGGACCTTATCATGTGTCTCTGCCCAGATGATCGGCGATATTGTACATGCCAAAGGTAATCATCTTTAAACATCTCAGACCATAGCTGAGAATGCGAAAGGGGGGATATTTCGCCCCCCCCTTTTTTATTGATTTAGCTGCCTCTTGAGTTAGCCTTATTTTGCCAGCCGCATCGCCACCCAGTCATAGATGCGGTAGCCAAGCCATTTATGGATAAACAACATAGGCTTGGCGAATTTTCCAGCGACATAGCGGGTCTTTGGACGGCGTGCTTTCAGCGCCTTGAAAATCAAATCTGAAATAATCCGTGGTGGCGATGCCTTTAACCCCTGTCCAAGCGTCTTTTTATAGCCTGCGACCATATGGGCATAAGGGCCATCGCCTGAATATTTCTCCAACGAGTCAAGCATCAGCCTATCAAACTCTGTTTCGATCATGCCTGGCTTTATAATGACAATCTTCAGCCCGAACGGTGCCATTTCCAGCCGCAGGCAATCTGACCATGCCTCTAGGGCATATTTGGTGGCATGATAATAACTGCCGAGCGGTGTATATAAACTGCCCCCCATAGACGAGATATTGAAAATAGCCCTTGATTTCTGGGTGCGCATAAGCGGCAGGAATTTTTTTGTTAAGGCAACCAGTCCAAAGAAATTCACTTCGAACTGATAGCGGGCATCGGCCAAACTAATCTCTTCAATCGATCCATACAGACCAAACCCCGCATTATCGATCAACACATCCAGACGACCTTCCTCAGACAGGATTTTGTCTGAAACCGCATCAGTATCCTTTTGATCGGTAATATCCATTTTTACCGGAACAATGCCCAGTTTCTTCAGCTCTTCCATTTTTCCACGCGCCGGGCTGCGCCATAAACCTTATATCCCTGTGTATTTAGGCGACGCGCAAATTCCTTGCCCATACCAGATGATGCCCCGGTAACCAGAGCGACCTTTGAAGCGGTCATAATGTGATTCCTTTCCAGAATATGTCAAAGCTTCTTCGGGTCAGTTTTTCGAATTTAGGTTCAGAC
>JBMHCK010000109.1:0-3832 GCA_049889955.1 Puniceispirillaceae bacterium (SeqCode) | reverse complement strand
TATGGAACGACACCTCACCTTTTAATCTGGCATTGCTTAATTTCGAAGTTACCCAACAGGGTTTTGGCATGTATGTGAAATATATCATGTCAGGGTTCCTCGTCGTGTTTGCGGTATCCATGCTATTTCAATTTTCAAGTTTTCTGGTTGCTCAGTTGAATGTTCTGGAGCAGGACGGTACCGCATCAGAAAACGCCAAGGGTTAAGGGCGATTAACAGATGGAACTTTATTTTCTTTTTCTGCTATTTGTATTGATGATGGCGGCGCTGGGCATGGGTTTCCCAGTAGCCTTTGCCCTTCCCGGTTCTGCTATTTTATCCATTGGTCTGGCCGCTCTGTTTGGGTGGGTGTTATTTGATGATGTAAAAATCTTCTTCTCGCAAGATGGACCAACCGAATGGTTATCTGCCGGGGTGATGAATTTCCGCGCTATTTTCTATGATTTTGAGCGTGATACCCTTATCGCCATCCCGTTATTTATTTTCATGGGCATTATGCTGCAGCGCTCGCGCATTGCCGAAGATTTGCTGATGACAATGGCAGGGCTGTTTGGCCCGGTTCCAGGTGGTCTGGGCATTTCGGTGGTGTTTGTTGGGGCGTTATTGGCCGCGACCACCGGTATTGTTGGCGCGACAGTTGTGGCGATGGGTCTTATCTCTCTGCCATCAATGATGCGGAATAACTATTCTCCTTCCCTAGCATCTGGCACGATTTGCGCCTCGGGGACGCTGGGCCAGATTATCCCGCCATCTATTGTGCTGATTATTCTCGCTGACCAGCTAGGCTCTGCGTCAGATCAGGCCTCAGCCATGCGTCAGACAGCCTATAAAGAGGCCACTGGCGAGTTTACCATGCCATCAGCCTTTGATGTGACGTCAACTTCGGCTGGTGATATGTTCTTGGGCGCTTTCTTGCCAGGTATGGTGCTAGTTGGGGTTTATTTTGCGTATATTCTCATCACTGCTCTTATCCGCCCTTCCATGGCACCAGCGGTTCCTAATCCGTCTGGGTATACAAAGGAATTTCTGGTCAAGGTGATGTTCTCGCTGGTACCGCCACTGGTTCTGATCTTCCTGGTGCTTGGCTCTATCATCATGGGTATCGCAACGGTTAATCAGGCAGGCGCTATCGGGGCGATTGGCGCCACCATTATGGCTGGGTACAAGCTGTATGAGGATAAAAAAGGCGCGCTTCGTCCAACCTTGCTGGCTGTTGCCTCTATCGCGGTGATTTTTATCCTGCTGTCCAGTTTCGACCTGAACATCAAAAATCTGGCTGTGACACAAAATCACATCCCTGTTTTTCTGGCCATCATTGCGACCGTGCTTTTGACGATTGCGATTGGCTGGTCATGCTGGCGTACCGCAAAGGTTGATAACACGCTGAATGAGGTGATGATCGAAACCGCGAAAACCACCTCTATGGTATTTATTATTCTGTTAGGTGCGGCCATGCTGACCTCTGCTTTTAGAGGGTTTGGCGGCGAGCATTATGTGAAAGACTTCCTGCAAGGCTTGCCTGGTGGTTTCTGGACCCAGTTCATCGTTGTTATGGCGGTTATTTTTATCCTTGGATTCTTCCTTGATTTTATTGAAATCGCGGTGGTGGTTGTACCGATTATCGCGCCTATCCTGCTCGCGGATCCAAGCGCAAATATTACCGCGGTGTGGCTTGGTGTTATGATCGGGGTGAATATTCAGACCAGTTTCCTGACGCCGCCTTTCGGCTTTGCGCTCTTTTATCTGCGCGGTGTCGCCTCGTCCGCTATCAAGACGATTTCAATTTATCGCGGTGTGGTTCCGTTCATTATCCTGCAGCTGATCGCGCTGGGGATTGTTGGCGCTTTCCCGCCACTGGTAAATTATCTGCCTAATCGTTTTTATCTATCTTCTTTTAACGCGCCGCCACCTATGAACCCGCGCTTGCAGTCATGTGTGGAAAGCTATCTGGCAGAAACATTTGTAGAAGATAAGATTGCGATAACTGCGTCTATTTCAAAGCTAGATGCCCTTGATCTAGATAATCTGCCAAAGAAGCTAGCCGATAGTATCTCTGCTTCGGCTGAGGCTGCCGGGTCTGTATTTACACGTCTGGAGGCCATTAATGCGGCGCAGGCGGTATTGGATGAAGCAACAATTTCCTATGCGGCCCTGCATACAGAAGTTCGGGTTATTCAGCGGGAAATTGGCAAGCTGGAAACCTTGAAGAAACGCTATAAGAGCAATCTCCAAACCTCTGATGATAACGCTGAAAAAGCCGCACTGACAGCTAAGCTGGACGATGTGGACGCCAAGATAGCTGATTTTGAATCACAGGTCCCTGCTGATTGGAAAGTGGTTTCTGGCGAATATCAAAAGCATCTGAAAGCCCTGTCAAAAGAACAGCGTGGCTATCGCCGGGCCATGGATGATAGCTATAATGGCATTGAAGAGGCGATGAGCATTATCGCATCTGGCGATGGCTTTGTTGCGTTCCAGCCGGTTCTGGAAGAATTAATGGCAACGGTAAAAACCCTGGAGGGCAAGCCACAGGAACAGGCTATCAAAGATGCATCTGCAACCTTGAATGATGTTGCGGGTGCCAGCGCGGTGAAATCCCTGCTAAGCAAAGCACGCCGCGCCTATAAAAAGGACCAGGATGATAAAGCAGACAAGCTGATGGCAGATGCCAAGGCGCTAGTAGCCGCAGAGATTAGCTGGCGCGAAGCAGCGACCAGAGATATTCTGCCGGCTTTGGCGAGCTATCAGCAAGAAACAGCCAATAATGTTGGCTTGCGTGGACAAGATCGTCTACCAGAATTCCTGGTACCACGTATTTCACGCTGTCGTTCTGTTCACACAGATATCTCGCTGAATTTCTAGTTTGGCATTCATAAAAAAGCCTCTGCTCTGTTTTAGGAGCAGGGGCTTTTTTTATGCCCGCCTGAGGAGCGGATTATCCATCACCATCCGTCTTTATCACCGCTCCTACGTGAAAAGCGTTAACCATGCTAGGTTTGCCCATATGCATTAATGGCCGTACAGGCGGAGGGCTTGAAAATGCCTCAACCACCAGAGATTGCCCGCATTGGGACAGGGCAGACTGAATCTTTTCGCGCAGTATTGCAGCTGTTCGGTGAGGCCTTTGATGATGCTGATAGTTACCACAAGCACCAGCCGGACGATGCCTGGCTGGTGCGCCTGTTATCTGATGATGATTTTATTGTCCTGACAGCTTCATATCAGGGACAGATTTCTGGCGGTCTGTGCGCCTATATTCTTCGCAAGTTTGAACAGAGGCGAAAGGAAATCTATATTTATGATCTGGCTGTTGCACAGAAAAGCCGCCGCAAAGGTGTTGCCACCGCCCTTATGGACAGAGTGCGCGTTCTGGCGTCACAGATGGGGGTATGGATTATTATTGTGCAGACTGAGTTTGACAATGATGCTGCCCGCGCGCTGTACAGAAATATGGGCCCTGAGGAAACAAGCTGTCATTACGGTATTCTGCCGCACAGATGACAGCGCCACCGCGATGACCTTGCCAGGATGTGAGGCTGTTACTTTAAAAAGTGGTTAATCATGGTCACCACCAACTTTTTTTCTACCTCCATAAGATCGCCGATGACTTTGTTGTTGTTTTCCGGAGTTGGATGATAGATAACACCTTTTTTCTTATCAACCGACAGCCACCCCTGCTTCTTTAGATTCTGAACACGCCGCCGCACCGTTTCAAATGGCATGCCAGTGGTCAGGGCGATAGAGCTGATGGTCAGTTTTTTTTCTACATCCATATCTGCATCGCAATAAACTAAGGCCTGGTGCCACGCATCATAACATTCATCATAGGTAG
>JBMHCK010000108.1:0-2614 GCA_049889955.1 Puniceispirillaceae bacterium (SeqCode) | reverse complement strand
TGGGCGCATCGCACCATGATTTTTCGCGCGATTAAGGGGTTGGAACCACTGATATCGGTATCTGTGGTGCATTGGCATATGGCAGATAAGGGCTGGACATTTGCCCCTGCTGACGGGGTTGTTCCGGATACAATTAATAATGCTGAGTTTATGTATCAAATCTATACTGCAGCCGACCCTGCTTATTCTGGCCGGGTGACGGTTCCGGTTTTGTGGGATAAAGCGCAAAACACCATTGTTTCGAACGAATCTTCTGAAATTATCAGGATGTTTAATTCAGCCTTTGATGAGTGCGGGGCCGTTGCTGGCGACTATTACCCAGAGGCGAGCCGGGCAGAGATAGATGAGATAAATCTGCGTATTTATGACACGCTGAATAACGGGGTGTATAAATCTGGCTTTGCAACCACCCAGCACGCCTATGAAGAGGCGGTATTCCCATTGTTTGAAACCCTGGACTGGCTGGAAGAAAAGCTGGCCACCAGACGTTATTTAACTGGCCCATCTATCACCGAAGCCGATTGGCGTCTGTTTACAACACTTGTCAGATTTGATCCGGTATATGTCGCGCATTTCAAGTGCAACATTCGCAAAATATCCGACTATCCCAACCTTTCCAATTATGTACGCGATCTCTATCAGCAGCCACAAGTTGCGCAAACGGTGAATATGCAGCATATCAAAGGCCATTATTTTGTCAGCCACCCAACCATTAATCCAGCAGGGGTGATACCTGTCGGGCCAGAAATTAATCTGGATTTGCCGCATAACAGGGCCGTGTTAGGCTAGATCAATGGGTACGGAAAATAGCCTGGCTGATAGGCTGGCGGGCCGGTCTATACCCCGCCAATCACCATCAGCTTGATTTCCAGAAACTCATCAATGCCATATTTTGACCCCTCGCGGCCCAAACCGGATGCCTTGACCCCGCCAAACGGGCCAACCTCAGACGAATAGGCCCCTGTATTGGCAATTGCCATACCATATTCCAGCGCTTCACCAACGCGGAAAATACGCCCTACATCCTTGGTGAAATAATAGGCAGCCAGCCCGAAAATAGTATCATTGGCAGCGGCAATTACTTCCTCTTCTGTCTCAAATTTAAACAGCGCGGCAACCGGGCCAAAGGTTTCTTCTGAAAACAGCGCCATATCGCGGTTGGCACCTGTCAGCACGGTAGGCTGATAAAAAGTGCCGCCTCGCTCATGCGGCGCTCCGCCCACCGAAATAGCCGCCCCCTTGGACAGGGCATCGGCTATATGGCGTTCAATCTTGTCAAAGCCTTGCTGGTCGATAATCGGACCTTGCGAGACCCCATCTTCAAAGCCGTCTCCAACTTTCATCGCGCTAACTTTTTCGGACAAGGCCCGGGCAAAATCATCATAAACGCCAGACTGGACAAAAATTCGGTTTGCACAAACACATGTCTGGCCAGCATTACGGTATTTAGAGGCAATCGCACCCTCTACCGCTTCATCAAGATCCGCATCATCAAATACAATCAATGGCGCATTGCCACCCAGCTCCAGGCTGACCTTTTTGATTGTCTCGGCAGATTGCCGCATCAGTATCCGCCCAACCTCGGTTGAGCCGGTAAAGGTAATTTTGCGAACCCGTTCATCTGCACATAGCTTGTCGCCCATTGCTGGAGCATCCATGCCAGTGACAATATTCATCACCCCTGCCGGAAAACCGGCGCGGCGGGCTAATTCAGCCAGAGCCAGCGCCGAAAGCGGAGTTTGTTCGGCTGGTTTCAGCACGCAGGTACATCCCGCGGCCAGGCCTGGCGATACTTTGCGGGTAATCATCGCATTTGGAAAATTCCAGGGGGTAATTGCCCCAAACACACCAACAGGCTGTTTCAGAACAAGGAATTTTTTATCTGGAAAAGGGCTTTCCAACACATCGCCGGAAATGCGTTTGGCTTCTTCAGCGAACCATTCGATAAAGCTGGAGCCATAGTAAATCTCGCCCTTCGCTTCTGCCAATGGCTTGCCCATTTCAGCCGTCAGGATCGTAGCTAAATCATCTGCATGTTCGATACATAAATCATACCAGCGGCGCAAAATAGCCGCTCTATCCTTGGCAGTACGCGCCGCCCAGTCAGGGCCAGCTGCCTCTGCGGCATCTATTGCGGCGGCAATGCCCTCTGCACCAAAATCGGCCACTTCGGCAATGCTCTGCCCATTTGCAGGGTTGGTAACCACAAAGCGCGCATCTGTTTTCGCCGGGACAAATTCACCATTAATAAAGGCATCTGTTTTCAGCAAACCAGGATCGTTTAAGGTGAGCATTGCATGTGTCTCCATTTATCTTGTTATCGGCGCACGGCCTAATCTGCGTTAAAAGGGTAGTATCTATCTCTGGCACCTGTAGGGAGCGCCTGTCTGGCGGGCCAGGCTCTTCTGGGTCTTTTGGGGCCGCAGCGGTTTTGCAGGCCTAACAGGGCTTGGGGATAAAGCAGATATCTTGCCTCTGCTTTATCCTGTTTTATGTTGTTTATGTCGTTCTCTGAGGGGCTATTTAGCCAGCCATTCTGGAGGCAACATTTTCCCAATTTACCAGATTATCCAGGAAATTCTGGATATATACCGGGCGCTTATTTCTGAAATCA
>JBMHCK010000107.1:0-5449 GCA_049889955.1 Puniceispirillaceae bacterium (SeqCode) | reverse complement strand
ATCTGTCCAGAGGGCATATATACACCAGATGCCGTTTACAAACCCTATATCATGGCTGGATATGGGGTTATACCGCGCCTGTCTGCTGACAGAGAGGCCTTATATCCAGATCCCTTTACCCCCGAACAAGCCAGCGATATTCTGCACCGTTTTCACCGCCCCTATCACCAGATACTTGCCCAAAAGCTAGAGACAATTCTGGCCAATAACGCCCATGGATTACTGGTTGATTTACATTCCATGCCAGATGCGGCACGCCATTTTAACCAAAAGCGAGGCCCCACCCAACGCCGCGCCCTGCCAGATATCATCTTTGGCAATCTTCATGGGGCTACCTTGCCCGCCTATCTGGTGAAAATTATTGACGAGGTGATGGGCGCGCATAACTTTAGCTGGGGCTGGAACACCCCTTACGCTGGTGGCTATACAACCCGCCATTACGGGCTGAACTTTGCCAAACAGACAGAACCGTCAGACAGGCATCTATCCGTTTTACAGATAGAGGTGAACAGAACGTTGTTTCTGGACAGAAACAACGCCATAGATGCTACCGCGGTTTTATCTATTGCCCAGCTTTTGGATATCCTGCTTAGCCAGCTAGAGGCGAGCCTATAGCATTTTGCACTAACTGGACATAGCCAGCCAGCCAAGGGCCTAGGATTTAGGCTGATAAGGGTTTGTGCCTTTACGCAACATCATCCGCACTGGCACCCCTTCCAGCCCGAAATCATCGCGCAAGCCGCCAATTAGATAGCGCAGATAGGATTCTGGAATATCTACCGGGCGGCTGGCAAAAAGGGCAAATGTTGGCGGGCGGGTGCGCACTTGCGTCATATAGCGAATCCGCAAGCGCCGACCTTGCGACATTGGCGGCGGGTGGGCCTCTAGCATAGGTTCCAGCCAGCGATTAAGCCGGCCTGTTGAAATGCGCGTATTCCATTTTTTGTGAATATCGCTGGCCGCTTTCATCAATTTATCCAGCCCGCGCCCATACATCCCTGAAATCGGCACTACTGGCACGCCGCGCACCTGTGCCAAAGAGGTTTGCAGACGGTCATTTATCATTTGCATGGATTTTTGTTTATCGGCAACATCATCCCACATATTAGCCGCGATAATCAGCGCACGCCCCTCATCGGTTACTTGCCGGGCTATCACCATATCCTGTTTATGCGGTGGCTGGCGGGCATCCAGCATTAGCACACAAATTTTTGCATATTGGATAGCGCGCTCGGCATCATTTACCATTAATCTTTCAATGCGATCCGTCACCCGTGCCTGTCTGCGCATGCCGGCCGTATCCACCAGCTCATAACCCTGCCCCTGCCAATCAAAAGGCAGGGTAATGCTGTCCCGGGTAATGCCTGCCTCGGGGCCAGTCAACAGCCTGGATTCGCCTAGCAGCGTGTTTGCAAGGGTAGATTTGCCCATATTTGGGCGGCCAATAATGGCCATGCGGATAGGCCCTTTATCGCGTTCATCGACCCAAACATCCGGCCCGTCTTCCTCTTCGGTAAAGGCAGGGTGGTAGCTATCTTCTTCGCTAGCATCTGCAGCCGCAAAAAGGGCGCCTTCCAGGCCAATTTCGCGGGCGCGCTCCAGCAATGCATCAAATAAATCGATCAGGCCATCACCATGGGCAGCGGAAATAGGTACAGGTGCGCCTAGCCCCAATTGCCAGGCTTCAGCCAGCGTTTCAGCCCCTGTTTTGCCTTCGCATTTATTGGCTAGCAAAATAACACTGGTTCCGGATTTTCGAATTTCACGGGCAAAATGCACATCATCAGGCAAAATACCGGCACGCGCATCAATCACTAGCAGAGTGATATCTGCTTGCGCCACCGCCATTTCGGTTTGCTCACGCATTCTATCTTGCAGACTGCCAGCTTTGGCTTTTTCCAGACCTGCTGTATCTATCAGGCGAAATTGCATACTGGCCAGATGCGCGTCGCCCTCACGGCGATCACGGGTTACCCCTGGCTGGTCATCAACAATCGCATGACGGGTACCAGTTAACCGATTAAACAGGGTTGATTTGCCAACATTTGGCCGCCCGACTATGGCAAGAGTAACACTCATCCGCTAGCGCATCACAGTTAGCTGACCAGAGCGGGTCAAATAAATCAGGCTAGATTTGGCAATCTGCGGGGCGGTATCTATCGAGCCACCCAATGACTGGCTGGAAATAATAGCCCCAGTATCTGCATTCAGGCTAACTAATTTACCGTTCTCCGAGAGGACATAGACAATCCCGGAAGCAACAACAGGGCCAAAATAATCGGTGACCGTACCCGGCTTTGAAGCGCCCAAGGTGCCGCTGCCATCCAGCGCAGTTATCCATCTGACAGCGCCATCTGATTTCCGCAAGCTGATAACATGCCCCTCTACCGCCAGCACAAACAGGCTATCGCCAGCTAGCCACGGCATTTGCACGCCCGCCACAGGATGTTCCCAAACCTGAAAGCCGGTCTGAGCTTCATAGGCGCTTAACAAGCCGGACTGGCTGATCACATAAATCTGCTCGCCATCGTGAACTGGATGGGCCAGCACATCGCCTAATTCCTGAAGCGGGGTAACAGGTGACAAGCTGGCCAGGCTGTCCGCCCATAACAAATCGCCATTATCAACACGGTGAAGGGCAATTTCGCCGCCAGCCCCTGCCAGCACAAGCTCGCCGCCATCAACCGCAGGGGAAGGCGCGCCAAATACAACTGTATCTACAGGCAGGCCAACACTCTGCCAGATAAGAGCGCCATCTGACAGCCGGTATACAAACACATATCCATCAATGTCGGTTACAACAACCCCAGCCCCCTCGATAAGGGTTGGGCCGCCGGCTAGCGGACTGTCATGTTCAACCTTCCATAGCTCGGCACCATTTTTTGCATCTAACAGGCTCAGGCTATCGCGGGCCGCATGTACCGCAACCACCTCGGCATTCGCGGCGATCCCGCCTGCCTTGCCTGGAAATAATCCGCTATTCGGCACATTAACCTGATATTGCCATACCAGCTCACCAGCTTCCAAATCAAACGCAGAAAGTAGGGCATCTGCACCCAGCGCATAGACATGACCGCCAGCTATCATCGGTTGCGGCAGACTAATCACCTCATCATCAGGGCCAGCAATTCGCGCCCGCCAGCTTTGCTTTAGCGGGGTTGCAAGGCTAAGATGACCGCCAGCATGGCCGCTAGACAGCCCAGCTTGACCGGCATCTTCATTCTCTATCGCCGGGCCAACCGCACCAAATTCAGCGGCTGCGGCACTATCTACATCCAGCGTGCTAACCTGCAGTAAAACCGCTTCACGCTCTCCTTTAAGGATAAGCTCGCGCTCGGAACAGGCGCCCAGGCCAAGTATTGCCGCACATATCAACACAGCGCTTTGATAGAGCGACCTTTTCCTTAAAATATGCAGATTGGTGCCAGCCATTATCCAGCACCCTTATCAGAAACAATGGTCAGCAATTGTGTGGCGCGCTGGCGCAAGCTGGAGGGCACATCACTTAATGTCGTGATTTTTTCAAGATAGCTTGCCGCATCGCTGGCGCGCCCTTTTTTCAGGGCTAATCCCGCCGCCTGTTCCAGTGCCAGCCCCTGTAATGGTCCTGCGGTATCGGTCAACACGGCAATGCGTGCCAGCAAATCATCGCTATTTGCACTGTCTGGTGCGTGCATCACCGACAATAATAGCGCTGTTTCGCGATAGAAGCCATCTATATCCTCGCGCTCTGCTAGGTCAAGAAAGGCTGCTTCTGCTACACTGCTTTTGCCCTGTTCCGACAGTTTGCGGGCAATAGTGAAATCAGCCAGCATTTGATAGCCAGGGGTTAGGCTGTCCAGCACATCCTGTAACGCCTCGCCTGAATCATTTGCCGAAGCCGCCTGATAATAGGCCGTTGCAGCCGCGCCATCACGCTTTTCTGTCCAATAGACATATCCCTGACGCGCCCCAACAACAGCGATCACCAGCACAGCAACAGCGATGACATATTTGCCATAACGTTGCCAAAGCACAGCCTGCCTGTCTTGTTTGAGCTCTTCATTAATCTCGTCAAAAATATCTGCCATTTGCTCTCATCCTGAGGTTTCAGGGTTGGGGTATGTGTATCTAGTCGCCTTTATACGTCTGTTAGCTAGGTATTTTCCAGTTTTTTCTGCGTTTAATCTGTATCGCCCTGCCTATCTGTTTACCTGCACAGCTATAAGGCTTGACCTTTGGGAAGGGTTTAGCCACTCTTTTGTAAGAGAATGACGGTGTCATCACGAACCAGAACACACCTATCGGGGCGGTAAAATAGTAAAAAAATGACAAATAGATAACGAGTAGCAAAGAGAAATGTCATCACATTCTGTTTCACGTAAGAAATCGAAAACCCTCTATTTTTCGCGTAATGAGCTATCCAATATTCTATCGACCTATGCTGCGCGTGTTTCCAGCAGTGACTGGCGGGACTATGCGCTGGATCACATTGATAATTGTGCGATTTTCTCAATATTTAAGCATGCCCACGAACAGCCTCTTTTCACCATCGAAAAGCACCGGATAAAGGGGGCGGATCAGCCTGTATTTATTCTTAAAGATCGTAAGAAAATCCTGTATCGAACCCGCAAGCTGCCAGATCTGACCAGCTACCTTTACCGCCTGCCACGCCTGATACGCGCCTGATACACGCCTCTGTCATAAGCATCTTTAGACTGCCAATTCCAGCTTGCGTCCTGTTATTAATTTAGCTATACCTAAATTAGAACAAAACAGGAACAAATAGAAGATGGTGACCGCTCGTGGGCAAGTTTAAAGAACAGGCGACAGGCGCAACAGAGCCGCATAAGCCAGTATGCTTGCATCATTTGGCAAAGCAAAATCTGGGGGTATTCTGCTGGTGCAACAGATGCAGTCACAATGCGGACTTGCCTGTGGATATTTTAATCGAACGGCTAGGCCCGTTATTTCCAGTACCGGATCTGGGTATTTATTTGCGATGCAGTAATTGCGGGGCGCATGATGTAGCGGCCCGGCCAGCATGGCCACGCTATGGCGGGCAAATTGCCCGTCATGGCTAGAAGATAATGGCTGGAGGAACATGGCTAGAGGAACATGGCGCACGACCCATTGACAGGTCATATATCTGATTTTGTCCTGTATCTGATCTGGACAAATTATCGAAGCCTGCCTAAGCTAGTGTCGCCTAAAACAAAAGTTACTTTCACTCTAGAATGATATGAGGCTGACCGCATGACACCGACGGAAACCCAGAAATTACAACGTTTTTTGCGCCAGCGTTTCGGCAATCATGACATTACTCTGCTGGCCCGGCCTGAAGCAAAAGATTCAGTAGAATTTCAGCTGGATGGCGAAACATTTGGGGTAGTCTACAGAGATGATGATGAGGGCGAGCTGTGCTATCACATCCAGCTAACCGTGCTAAGTGAAGATTTGGATTAAACAA
>JBMHCK010000106.1:0-4074 GCA_049889955.1 Puniceispirillaceae bacterium (SeqCode) | reverse complement strand
ATAGTTTATTTTGGTCTGTTCGCCCTATGGATACTGATGTTAACCCATCTGAAAAAAGGCGCTGGCAAAAAAGATGCAGAAACGCGCCTTACCGCCAGTTAAACTTGCCCCCCAAATCTGGCCAAAGCGCGCTATGAGTCGCCAGAGCCTATCGCAAAAATATCTACAGATTTTCCTGCTTTCTTTTTGAAGTTTTTACGCCTTTATTTTAGGCTTTTGTAATGAAACCTGTGACCTGTCATTTTATCCTTAGCTTCATCTTGATTTATATCGGGCTTGGCACGGCTGTCAGCGCCGCCACAACAGAACCTTTGGGATCGCGCTATGATGTGCGTTATCAGACCGAATTTGGCACGGTAGATGTTGGAACCAGTGAGGCTAATTGGCATATTAAGGAACAGCAATTTTCTATGACCGGAGCGTTTAAATCTGCTGGTATCGCCACATTATTTGCCGATTTTGAGGGGTATGTTAACATACGAGCCATTCGCCTGGGCGAGCAATGGCAAGGGCAAAAAATGGGGATCGCCAGCGCCTATAAATCAAAGGCAAACATTGCAGAAACAGCCTGGTCAGAAGATGGTAAAATAGCCACCGCGAAAACCGACCCCCCGCCTGATCTGGACGAGGTTTATCCAATTAATGCGGCTATGTTGCGCGATGTAACCGACCCTTTTAGTGCAATGATGACCATGCTTGACCGCCTGAAAGCCGGACACCCATGTGAGGGAAGGTTTCAGATTTTTGATGGCAGACGACGCGCTGAATTAACCTTTAGTGATTTAGGCACAGAAACGCTGGAACCAGATCGCAATTTCGCGTTTGGCGGGCGCACACGAGTTTGCGGCATTGAGAGCAATCCAATAGGCGGGCATCGACGCAAATCACGCCTGAACCACCAAACAGATAAACCGCCAAAAACAAGGGCCTATGTTGCCGAGCTGGCAAAAGATGTACTTGTGCCGGTTCGAATTGAAAATGACCTGTTTTTCGGCCGTCTTGTAACGCGGTTAAATATGGACCAATCGAGTTTCTAATTTTGGGCATAATAGCTGGTTTTTGCATACTGCCCTTGCTTCAGACTTGGCACTTTCCATATTTTAACAGTAAGGTGCAAGAGCGGTATCCATAATAATATTGTTCGCAAAAAAAGAGGGTCGCGTGAAAGTAAAAAAACTGGGCTGGTCTTCACTGGAAGTCAGCAAACTATGTTTGGGGTCTATGACCTGGGGAGAGCAAACCCCGGCAGAAGAGGGATGGCGGCAAATTGACACTGCTCTGGCCCATGGCCTGAATTTTATTGATACGGCCGAGATGTATCCAACCAATCCCATGCGCGCAGAAACATCCGGGGATACAGAACGGGTAATTGGTCAATGGCCTGGCATCAAAAAACGCCGGGATGAGGTCGTAATAGCGACAAAAGTTACCGGCGAAGGGCAGCGTTTTGTGCGTGAGGGCGCGCCTATATCGGCGGCGACCATTCGCACGGCGGTGGATACTTCCCTGCGTTCCATGAACACAGATTATATTGATATTTATCAATTACATTGGCCTAATCGTGGCTCTTATATGTTTCGTAAAAATTGGCATTATGACCCTTCTGCACAGGACAGCACGGCCTTTCTGGAACATGTCGAAGATGTTCTGGATGAGATGGACCGGCTGGTGAAAGCTGGCAAAATACGCTATTTCGGCCTGTCTAATGAAAGCGCCTGGGGGACATCTGTATGGCTGAACGCGGCAAAGACACAAAACAGGCCGCGTGTGCTGAGTTTGCAGAATGAATATAGCCTGTTATGCCGATTATTTGATCTGGATTTGGCAGAGCTATGCCATCATGAGCAGGTGGATTTACTTGCTTTCTCGCCGCTGGCCGCAGGGCTGTTAACCGGCAAATATCAAAATGAAGCGGCCCCGGATGGCTCGCGCATAAAAGCGACACCTGATTTGGGCGGTCGTACCACAGCGCGTGTATGGCCAGCTATTGATGCCTATCTGGATATCGCCCGCAAATATGGGCTGGACCCTATTCATATGGCCCTTAGCTGGACAATGTCTCGCCCCTTTATGGGATCGGTTATTTTTGGTGCCACCACGCAAGCCCAGCTCGAACATATTCTGGCAGGGGCCGATCTGGATTTAAGTGAGGAAGTGCTAGCCGAGATTAACGCTGCCCATAAGGCACATCCTATGCCCTTCTAATTTGGGCCCTATTGATTTGCGCCCTATCCATTAAAGCCTTATCTATTAAAGACCTATCCATCAAAGCTGGGGGCGTATGTTCAGTCGCTCCTGTCCCCGCGGATTAAAGGCAAACGCAAGCTAGACACTGCATTTGCATGCGCATCAAAGCCTTCATAACGGGCAAAAATCTCGGTCTTTGGGGCCATTTCGGCAAAGCCGGCAGCGTCCACACGGCCAATAGAGGCAGACCGCATAAAATCATGCACGCCAAGCGGAGCATGGGCATGCGCCGCCCCGGAAGTAGGCAGCACACAATTTGGCCCCATCATATAATTAGCCAGCGATCCGGCTGCATATTCACCAAGCAGAATTTCTGAGGCGGTCTGAATAAAGGGCAAATGCCGGTCTGCCTCACGCGACAGAATCTGGCAATGTTCAGGGGCATATTCATTGATAAAATCATAGGCTTGTGCCTCGCTCTCAGCCAGAACAATACCGCCATTCATGCCCGATAATACGGCCAATGCATATTCCTGGCGTTCGGCTGACATCTGCGCCAGATAATCTGGCAAGGCGGCCACTACGCCCTGTGCCAGCTCGGCTGAACAGGTGACCAGAAAGCCGGAAGAATCTACACCATGCTCGCATTCAATAAGGATATCAAGGGCAGCTAGCCGAGCATCCACACTGTCATCAGCAAAAATGATGACCTCACTTGGACCAGCTGGCAAGCGCGAGCCTATCTTTCCAGCCAATAGCCGTTTTGCCGCAACAAAATAGGGGCTGCCCGGCCCTTCAATTTTGCGGCATTTCGCTATGGATTGAGTGCCAAAGGCCGCCGCCGCAACCGCCTGGGCCCCGCCAGCTTTTGCGATATTTTCTACCCCAGCAAGGCGGGCCGCGACCAGCGTTGCAGGTTCAATATCCCCATCCGGACCAGGCGGGGTTAAAATAACAGGCTCAGGCACACCAGCAACCACCGCCGGTATCGCGGTCATCAAGGTTACAGAAGGGAAACTGCCTTTACCGCGCGGCGAATATAGCGCAACCCTGTCTATTGGAAAGGCTCTCTCGCCTACCTCAACGCCTGGGCGAATTTCCATACGCCAGTCTGCTTCGGGCTTTTGCTGTTCGTGGAAACGGCGAATATTATCTGCGGCATATTCCAGCGCATTGACCAATTCCGGATCTAGCTTATCAAACGCGCTATCTATTTCTGCCTTGCTTGCAACCAGCGATTTATTGGTCAGGTCAGCCTTATCAAACAGGCCAGCATAGCGCACCAGCGCCGCATCTCCTGTTTGGCGCACCTCTTCTATCACCGGGGCCACTGCATCCATATAGGGGCTTAGGTCATCTTCGGTGCGGCTTTGTAATGCCGCAATCTCGGCCTGGCTATAGTCTTTTAATTTATGGATAGCGATAGATTTGGTCATGTCGGTCAGATTTCACTTTATAAAATATCGTTAGCAAAAATGAACAGGGGCGCATGCTAGCATGGAACAGCAAGGCACGGAACAGAAAAACAGGGAGTCTGCAGACATATAGCAAGGGCGTTACCCTGTTTCTGCCAGCCTGTCTGCCAGCCTGCCTAACAGCTGGCTACAGGGTGAAAATATTACGCCCTTCCCTGTCCTGAACCGATATAATCCAGCAATCCGGATCATAGCTTACCTCACGGCTTAGCCTTTCCTGAACCATTTCACTGCTAACCCAATCTGTGCCAGTGATACAGACCCATTCATATTCATCATCATAATTTAGCTGGCGTGCCAGCAAGCAAAATTCAGTGACGCTTTTTTCCAGCTCAACAAAAATGGCGCCAGCACGAGCATCCCCTTTTCGCAATATAGATGCAAAAATACCAAGACCCGCTGCTTGGCGAAG
>JBMHCK010000105.1:0-8145 GCA_049889955.1 Puniceispirillaceae bacterium (SeqCode) | reverse complement strand
ATGGTGATGGAGGCGATGGGCTATCATGTACGGCTTGGCCCGTCTGGCAGGCGCTACAGGGCAGGGGATAAGGGTGTGCTGCTGGCCGCGCCAACACCGCTGGTCTGGCAAGAGCTGGCAGATTTTGTCTGGTCTGCATAGGCGCCCTAGAAAACTCTATTTGTGTTCTTCTATTTTTGCAGCATCCCATAATTTATCCATCCGCTCTAGCCCGGCTTCTTCGATGGGGATGTTTTCTCTGGCTAGCGCCTGTTCAATATAGCCAAAGCGCCGTTCAAATTTGCGATTGGTTTCAATCAGCGCGGTTTCTGGATCAATACCGACTTTGCGAGCCAGATTAGCAGCAACAAACAGAATATCGCCCACCTCGTCTCTTAGTCGGTCCTTATCGGTTTTATCTTCCTCCCATTGGCGTTGTAGCTCGCCTGTCTCTTCATGTAGCTTGTCAATGACCGCATGTATATCTGGCCAGTCAAAGCCAACATTCGCTGCCCGTTTCTGCAGCTTTGAGGCGCGAACCATAGCCGGCAAGGTTATCGCGATACCATCCAGCACCCCGCTATCCTGGCCATTTTCCTGTTGTCGTTCTTCTGCTTTTATTTGCTCCCAATTTGCGCGCACATCTGTATCTGTCTTTGCCTCGCCATCGCCGAATACATGCGGATGGCGTCTAACCATCTTGTCTGAAATGCCGGCGGCAACATCGGCAAAGGTGAAACTGCTTTCCTCTGCGGCGATCTGTGCATGGAAAACCACCTGTAGTAGCAAATCTCCCAACTCATCACAGATTTTGTCGCGGTCGCCGGTCATAATCGCATCATTTACCTCATAAGCTTCCTCGATTGTGTAAGGGGCGATGGTCGAAAAATCCTGTTTGATATCCCATGGACATCCGGTTTGCGGGTCGCGCAAGGCTTTCATGATAGAAAGAAGGCGGTCGATTGAAGAGGGAGGCGTTGTCATAGGAACCTGTTTTTATGTTAGTGAATAGAGCATGGTTATCTGTCTTCTTCTGCTTGCATTATTATCTAAAGATGGTCAATATCATGGGCCAAACAATCAGAAATAGATGGAAGCTGTTGATGGAAAAAATGCCTGGCATGGATGCGACCACAAAACCTGCAAGGGTAAGTGTTATGGCCCGGATTAGAAGCTGGTTTTTCACTGGCCTGCTGGTGACAGCCCCTGTATTGCTGACGATTTATATTACCTGGCTATTTATTGATATCATCGACACCCAGGTGGTTAGCCTGATCCCGGCGGGTCTGCGCGATTATATCACGCTAAAAGCGCCAATTGTTGGCAAGTTACCCGGGGTTGGCCTGTTGGTTGGGGCGGTAACCATTACGCTGATAGGGGCTATCGCTGCCGGATTTTTAGGACGCTGGCTTATTCGTGTTGGCGAAAATTTACTGAACCGGATGCCGGTTGTACGGTCAATCTATGGCGCGTCGAAACAGATACTGGAGACCGTATTATCCGCGCAATCAGATGCTTTCCGCGAGGTTGTTCTGGTTGAATATCCCCGCAAAGGATTGTGGGTTATCGGGTTTTTAACTGGCACAACCAAAGGCGAGGTACAAAACAGTATCCGCCCGCAAACCGTGAATGTGTTTATTCCAACCACACCGAACCCAACCTCAGGCTTTTTGCTGTTCTGCCCGGAAGATGAGGTAACCTATCTCGAGATGAGCGTTGAAGATGCGGTTAAGCTGGTTGTGTCTGGCGGCATCGTTACCCCGCCAGCCCCACTGAAAACAGGGGCAACATCTGCAAAATCAGGCAAGACAAGCACAAAAAAGGCAGGGAAAAACAAGCCTGCCCAAAAAACAGCCCAAAAAATAGCCCAGAAAGCGGCGCAAAAAACAGGGCCAAAATTGGCCAAAAAAACCGCTAAAAAGACCGTTAAGAAAAAAGCTTCACCCTAGAGACCGGGCTTGGCCAGAAAATCACTAACGCTTTTATCCTGAAGCTAGGAAGCGCACCGCGTTATCGCGCTCAAACAGGCTGAGAAGTGTGACATAGGGGTGCATTTCCGGGGCATCAAGGCTTGCCCCTTTTTCCAATATCGCTTCTGCTTGCTGGCGGGCCAGAGGCAGTAAATCTGCATGCAGGGCCAGATCTGCCAGACAGAATTCTGGCAGGCCGGATTGACGCTGGCCCAATACTTCACCTGGCCCGCGCAAGCGTAAATCTTCCTCGGCAATCATAAAGCCGTCATTGGTGGCGCGCATAATTATTAGGCGGGCTTGTGCTGCCTCACTTAGCGGACCCTGATACATCAGGATACAGGCAGATTTGGCAGCGCCCCTGCCAACCCGTCCCCGCAGCTGGTGCAGTTGGGCAAGGCCAAAGCGTTCGGCATGTTCAATAATGATGATGCTGGCTTCTGGTACATCCACGCCAACTTCAATAACCGTTGTGGCCACCAATATTTGCGACCGCCCATCTTTAAAGGCGGCCATTTCAGCCTCGCGTTCATCGGTTTTCATCCGCCCATGTACCAGGCCAATTTGAATATCTGGTAGGATGGCCTGAAGCTGGCGATGCCTATCCTCGGCGGCAGCCACATCCAGCTTGTCTGTCTCTTCCACAAGCGGGCAAATCCAATAGGCGCGTTGCTGGCTGGCAAGAGCTTGTCGCAATCTCTCAATAATTTCAGCTATTCGCTCGCCCGAGATTACAGCCGTGCTAATTTCCTGTCGTCCCTTTGGTTTTTCATCAAGGCGCGAGACCTGTAAATCGCCATAGGCCGTCATGGCAAGGGTACGCGGGATAGGGGTTGCGGTCATCACCAGCACATCACAACCATCGCCTTTCTGGCCAAGAACCAGGCGCTGGCGCACGCCAAAGCGATGCTGTTCATCCACTACCGCCAGGCCAAGCTTGGCAAATTGAATATCATCTGTCAGCAAGGCATGGGTGCCAATAACTATTTGACAGCTTCCGTTAGCCAGCTTTTCAACGATATCTTTACGCGCTTTGCTTTTCGTAGCCCCCAACAGCAATTCTGGCTCTATCTGCATATGTTTTAGCAAGGCGGTCAGGCTGGCATGATGCTGGCGGGCAAGAATTTCGGTTGGCGCCAGAAGCGCGGCCTGAGTGCCGGATTCAAGGGCATGAAGCATCGCCATCAAGGCAACAAAGGTCTTGCCACTTCCCACATCACCCTGCAACAGCCGCAACATGCGCGCATCTGCCATTTGATCAGCCTTAATCTCGCTGATTACACGGGTTTGGGCTGCGGTTGGCGCAAAGGGCAAGGCGGCAAGCAACGCACGGGTCAGCGTACCTGTCCTTTGTAAGCCAACGCCATCTTCGCTGTCATGTGTTTGGCGGCGCAACAGCGCAAGGGCAAATTGATTGGCCAGTAGCTCATCATAAGCAAGTCGGGAACGGGCCGGGGTAGAGGCCAGCAAATCTGTAGCGTCTTTCGGGTGATGAACCTGTTCCAAAGCCTGTTTATGCGATGGCCAGCTATGTTGCTGCAGGGTCTGTGCATCTATCCATTCATCCAAATCTGGCAGGGCTTTCAGGCTGGCAAGGACAGCTTTGCGCAGTATCCGTGCGCTCAACCCGGCAGTTAGCGGGTAAATTGGCTCTATATCCGGAATGTCAGAGGCTTTTTCAATCGGGGTGATAAAATCTGGATGTGCCATTTGCAGGCGTCCCTGAAAACGCTCTACCCGGCCACTTACCACGCGGCGCTCTCCAATTGGCAGGCTTTGTCGTAGCCAATCTGCCCGAGCCCTGAAAAATACCAGCTCCAGGCGTCCGCCTTTTGTCTCGGCGGTAATGCGTGCCGGGCGGTTTGTTTTTGCAGGCGGGATATCTGCTGTCAGGATAAGAATTTCAAATGTGGCGAGCTGGCCATCTTCGGCCTGATCAACTGTTGGACGCGCGCGCCTGTCATTCAGGCTTACTGGCAAATGGCGCAGAATATCAATTAAATGCCCGCCAATGCGTTTTTCGATAATCCCCGCCAATTTGGGGCCAATGCCAGGCAGGCTGGAAGTGCTGGCGAACAGACGATAAAGGCTGGTAGGGCGCGGGATATGCATCTGGGCTCTTCAAAGGCGGTAAGGCTGGCATGATGGCCAATATTTAAGGCCAGCATGTAATGTCAGCATGGGTTATTCAAACAGCACTGGCAAGCCAGCACGTGCTTTTGAGGTAATTGTGCCATAAAAATGCTATTTCTGCCACTGTTGGACAAAAGGGGCTGGACAGAGCATGCGCTGCTGTCCATAAAGTCGAGGTAATAATGGGCGCTGGCGTAAAAAATCTGCTTTAAAGGTTAAAAAGGTGCGTAAGATGACCGCAGAAGATTCCTCTGCACAAACAGAGCGTAACCACCGCATTAAACGGCTTATTTACCGCGCCAGCTATACCGGTATGAAAGAGACAGATCTGCTGCTTGGCCAGTTTGCCCAGCGCTATTTGCCAGAGTTAACCGATGCCGGATTGGATGAGTTTCAGGCCTTGCTGGATGCAGGGGATCCAAATATTTTTGCCTGGGTGCGCGGCGACACACAGCCGCCAGCTAATCTGGATGGACCGGTTTTGGCGCAGATTAAAAAATTTCAATCAGAACTTTAATGTACTGATTTAAAAATATGAAATTAATCGATAAAATTGACTTATCTGGCAAGGTTTACGGGGCTGTTGACGGGGCTACCCACCTGTTGCTTGCCCAGCAGGTAGCAGAACGCGGCAAGCTGGTCTATGTTGCTCGTGATGATGCCCGGATGGCACAAATGCAGCAAGGGCTTGCCGCACTCGACCCAGAGATAAACCTGCAACTGTTGCCGGCATGGGATTGCCTGCCTTATGACCGGGTATCGCCGCATGCAGGGATTATTTCACAGCGTATTGAAACCCTGTCTGGCTTGTATGGCAGGACAGGTGAGCGCGCTGAGCAGGCCAATATTTCCAGCAAACAGATTATTTTAACCACGATTAATAGCTGGATACAGAAAGTGCCGCCGCCAGCGTTTTTTGCCAAAAATTGCCTATCCGTGCAGGTTGGTCAGGAAATTGCCCAAACCGATATTACCGAATTTCTGGCACGAAACGGGTTTATGCGTACCCAGACAGTACGCGAATTTGGCGAGTTTTCCCTTCGTGGTGGCATTCTAGATATTTTTGCCAGCACGCTTAGCCCGCCCGTTCGGCTGGATTTCTTTGGGGATGAGATTGAAAGCATTCGGTATTTTGATGCGCTTAGCCAGCGCTCGGAAGGCGATGCGGGGCCTCTCACCCTTCACCCTGCTTCTGAATTTTGTCTGGATGATGAAATTATCAGCCAATTTCGCCAGCGCTATCTGGCTTTGTTCGGCAGCAAGGCTGCACGCGATCCGCTATATGAAGCTGTATCCGCAGGCCAGACACCAGCAGGTATCGAGCATTGGCTAGGCCTGTTACATACAGAGCTGGTGCCGTTATCGGCATGTTTTGCTGACTGGATCTGTCTGTTTGATGTGGATTGCCAGCCAGCAGCGACCGCACGGCGCGAGCAAATATCTGATTTCTACACGGCCAGGCTAGAGGCCATATCAGATAAAGAGGAAAGCGTTTACCGCCCGCTACCCGCTGATGAAATGTATCTCAATTTAGATGAAATCAACAGCTTGGCCACGCGAGAAGATACCAGCTTTTTGTTTAATTTTGCGGCTCCGGATGGCACTGACTGGCCAGATACCAAAGCGCGTCTTGCCCCGCATTTTCATAAAGCAGCTGGCGAGCAGGATCGCCCGGTTGCAGTTGCCGCCCAGCACATAAAGACAGAATGCACCAATAAGGCGGTTATCCTATGCGCGGGTAATGAGGCTGCGGTTGCGCGGCTGACAGAGCTATTCGCCGCCGAAATCGGCTCGGCCCCGCAATGGGCTGCCAGCCTGGCTGAGATTACCGCAGCTGGCTGTTATGTGATGGTATGGCCGCTGGAAACTGGGTTTGAGACACCTGATGCACTGGTTCTTAGTGAGCAAGATATTTTCGGGGCCAGGATGAGCCGCCCTACAGGTCGGCGGCGCCGGGCTGATAATTTTCTGCGCGAGGTCTCGTCTCTTGAGGTTGGAGATTTGGTTGTACATGTCGAACATGGGATCGGCCGATATGAGGGGCTGGAGACCATCACTTCTAATGGTACCCAGCATGATTGCTTGCATCTGCGCTATGCGGGCGGCGACAGGCTGTATCTGCCGGTAGAAAATATCGAGCTGCTAAGCCGCTATGGCCAGGAAAGCAGTGATGTGGTGATGGACAGGCTAGGCGGGGTTGGCTGGCAAACCCGCAAAGCCCGTATCAAGGGTCGGATCCGCGAGATGGCTGATCAATTGATTAAGATCGCTGCAAACCGGGCGGTTGCCAAGGCAGAACCCCTATCGCCGCCAGAGGGGGTGTTTGCGGAATTTTGCGCCCGCTTTGGTCATAGTGAAACAGAAGATCAGCTAGACGCCATCCATGATGTTCTGGGTGATCTGGGCTCTGGCCAGGCTACCGACAGGCTGATCTGTGGTGATGTAGGGTTTGGCAAGACCGAAGTTGCCTTGCGGGCCGCATTTGTAGCCGCCATGTCTGGCTATCAGGTGGCATTGGTCACCCCGACCACCTTGCTGGCACGTCAACATGCACGGCTGTTTGAAGCCCGCTTTAAAGGCTTTCCGGTAACTGTTGCCAGCCTGTCGCGAATGGTAACGCCAAAACAGGCACAAAAGGTGAGAGAAGGGTTGAAGGACGGGTCAGTCCAGATGGTGGTTGGCACCCATGCCTTGCTTGCAAAATCTATTGATTTTAACCATTTAGGCTTGCTGATTATTGATGAGGAACAGAATTTTGGTGTCGCCCAGAAAGAACGGCTAAAAGAATTGCGCGGCGATGTGCATGTGCTGACCCTCTCGGCAACTCCGATACCGCGAACCTTGCAATTGGCTTTATCCGGGGTGCGCGATATGTCGTTGATTGCCACCCCGCCGGTAGACCGTCTGGCCGTGCGCACATTTGTTGGTGGCTGGGATGGTGTGGTCTTGAAAGAGGCCCTGACACGCGAGCGCTTCAGAGGGGGGCAGAGCTTTGTTGTGTGTCCGCGTATTGCCGATTTAAACCGGGTTTATGACAAGCTGGTAAAAATGGTACCAGATTTGCGCATCTTCACCGCGCATGGGAAGATGGCGCCAAATGAGCTAGATGATGTAATGACCGATTTCGGAGATGGTAAGGCAGATGTGCTGCTTTCTACCAATATCATCGAATCCGGGATTGATATTCCAACCGCCAATACCATTATAATCCACCGTGCAGATATGTTTGGCCTGGCCCAGCTATATCAATTGCGCGGACGGGTAGGGCGCGGTAAAGAGCGCGCCTATGCCTATTTGACTACCGATCCGGATCTGATTTTAACGCCGCAAGCACGCAGGCGTCTGGATGTGATGCAAACCCTGGACACACTTGGGGCAGGGTTTTCTCTGGCCTCTTATGATATGGATATACGCGGGGCTGGCAATTTGCTGGGGGATGAGCAATCAGGCCATGTACGCGAGGTGGGCATAGAGCTGTATCAGGATATGCTGAAACAGGCTGTGGATATTGCGAAAAAGAGCCGTGAAGAAGCCGCAGATAGCCCCGATGATGGCCAGGATTGGTCACCGCAAATCTCGCTTGGCACAAATGTATTAATCCCCGAATCCTATGTTGCAGATTTGTCGGTGCGCCTGTCCTTATATCGCCGGATTGGCAATCTAAAGACCGAGGAAGATATTTTTGATATAAAGGCAGAATGTGCAGATCGGTTTGGTGACTTGCCAGATACGATGAACAATTTGCTGGAAATTGTTGAATTAAAACAATTATGCCGCCAGTTAAATATTCAGAAATTTGATGCCGGGGATAAGGGATTTGCGCTAAGCTTCCGCGAAAACAAGGTTGGCGATCCAGATGCGTTAATCGGCTGGATTGCGGCACAACGCGGCAAGGTGTTATTGAAATCAGATCACCGGATTGTCATCAAGGATGAGCTGACAAAGGTAGCAACCCGTAGTGGGAAAGCTAAAAATTGGCTGCGCACCATGACACAAGCCTTGTGCAAATCAGCCTGAAGCCCTGTTCGCCAAGTGCCGAACCCAGATGGTTATCTGTCTGAGG
>JBMHCK010000104.1:0-5936 GCA_049889955.1 Puniceispirillaceae bacterium (SeqCode) | reverse complement strand
TGAGCCGCCAATGCGGGTGGCTATCCTTAGCGATATTACCTGTGATTCAGATGGCAAGATTGATAAATTTGTTTTGGGGGACGGGATATCTGATACCTTGCCAGTCCATGATTTAATTGACGGCGAGGATTATTATCTGGGCGTCTTTTTTATTGGCGCCTATCAGGAAACCCTTGGCGATCTGCATAATCTGTTTGGTGATACCAATGTGGTGACAGTCGCATTAAGTGAGGATGGCGGTTTTGATATTCTAAAAGAACAGGATGGCGATACAATTTATGAAGTATTATCCTATGTAGAATATGAACCCAAACAGCTGATCGCGGCCTTTAAAGCAAATGTAGAGGCAGCGGTGAAAGGGGGCCGGCTTAGCCCATCAGACAGGCGGCAAATGTTGCGAAGCTATACGGATAGCATGAACGGTTATACCTATTTCGAACATGCAGAAAACTAACCGCATGAGAATATATAAAGACGAATGTTGAAACAGCGTAGGTTAATAGCAGGCAGGAGACGAGTAAAATGACAAAAATTCTGGTCATTGGCGCAGGCGGTGTAGGCTCTGTAGCGGTTCATAAAATGGCGATGCTCAGTGATATTTTCACCGATATCACGCTGGCTAGCCGCCGCCTGTTTAAATGTGATGAAATTGCCGCCTCGGTGTTGGCCCGAACAGGTGTCTCGATTAAAACCGCGCAAATTGATGCAGATGATGCTGAGGCCACTGCCCGCCTGATAGAGGCCTGTGGTGCCAGGCTGGTAGTAAATTTGGCCCTGCCCTATCAGGATTTATCTATCATGGATGCCTGTCTTATGGCGGGCGCAGATTATTTGGATACGGCAAATTATGAGCCGCCTGAAGAAGCAAAATTTGAATATAGCTGGCAATGGGCCTATCAGGAAAAATTTGCCAAGCAAGGCTTGATGGCGTTGCTGGGTTCCGGCTTTGATCCGGGCGTTACCAATGTCTTTACCGCCTATACAAAAAAACATTTGATATCTGATATGCGTACGCTGGACATTCTGGATTGTAATGGCGGCGATCATGGCCAGGCCTTTGCAACTAATTTTAATCCGGAAATTAACATCCGCGAAGTTACCGCCCCATCGCGCCATTGGCAGGATAATCAGTGGATAGAAACGCCCGCCCTTAGCACCAAACAAGCCTATGATTTTCCGGAAGTTGGCGTGCGAAACATGTATATGATGTATCATGAAGAGCTGGAATCGCTGGTCACACATTTCCCGGAAATCAAAAAAGCCCGCTTCTGGATGACATTTGGCGATGCCTATCTAACCCATCTGGAAGTGTTGCAAAATGTTGGCATGACCTCTATTGAGCCTGTGAGCTATGAAGGCCAGCAGATTATCCCGCTACAATTTTTAAAAGAAGTGCTACCTAATCCAGGCGATTTGGGCAAAACCACCACTGGCAAAACCTGTATTGGCACGATTATTTCCGGCACCGATAAGGGCCAGGAAAAGACTGCCTATGTTTATAATATTTGCGATCATGAAGCCTGTTATGCCGAGGTTGGATCGCAAGCGGTCAGCTATACCACTGGCGTGCCTGCAATGATTGGCGCGGCGATGATGGTAATTGGAAAATGGCGCGGCGAGGGCGTGTTCAATATGGAACAGTTTGATCCGGATCCATTTATGGAAATGCTGAACCAGCATGGCCTGCCATGGCAAAGCCGGATGCTGGATAAGGCGCTTGATTTCTAGATGGCGATGGAGACCAAATCTGCAGGTCCTGGCCGGTTTCAGCACTTTGATCTGAGCCGTGTTGATGATGGCCCCGCCTTCGTGGTGGATGTCGCCAAAGTCGAGGAAAATTTGCAGATATTGGCAGCTGTTTCCGAAGCATCCGGGGCAAGAATTCTTACCGCGCTAAAGGCATTTTCGATGTGGTCACTTGCCCCGCTTATCCGCACCTATCTGGGCGGTGCTTGTGCATCTGGTTTATATGAGGCCCAGCTGGCAGAAAAATATTATCTTACCAAAGATAGTGGCCACAAAAATAAAGATGGGGTGATCTCGGTATTTTGCCCGGCCTATCGCAGCCGCGATATTATCGCTTTGCGCGAAATATGCGAGCATGTGATTTTTAACAGCCCGTCCCAGCTGGAAAAATTTGCGGATATGGTGCGCGAAAAAGGCGGACAGATTGGTCTGCGAATTAATCCGGAAACCCCCTTGGGCGAGGTGGCAACCTATGATCCCAGCGCGTCTGGCTCGCGTCTTGGCTTGCCAGCTAGCCAGTTTGATCTTGCCCTGCTGGACCAGATAGATGGCCTGCATCTGCATAATCTGTGTGAACAAGGCTTGCCTGAGCTACAAAAAACAGTAGCGGCAATCAGGCCTATTCTTGATGCTGGCAAGGGCAAGTTGAAATGGGTGAATCTGGGCGGCGGACATATGATCACCAGCCCGGATTATGACCGTGATGGCCTGATAGATTTCTTGTCAGAACTGGCTGCTGAACTAGAGGCGGAAATTATTCTGGAACCCGGAACAGCGATTGCTTTTGATGCCGGTATTCTGGTCGGGGAAATTCTGGATATTACCGAAAATGATGGGCTGAACGCGATTGTTGATATCTCGGCTACTTGTCATATGCCAGATTTGCTGGAAGCGCCCTATAGGCCGGCCCTGCTCGGCGAGGCTGATACCGGTATATGGGTCAGATTTGGCGGGCCAAGCTGTCTGGCCGGAGATGTAATCGGCCGTTATTGCCTGGCATCTATGCCGCAAATCGGGGACAGGATAGCCTTTTTGGATCAGGCACATTATTCAATGGTAAAGACAACGATGTTTAATGGCGTGCCGTTGCCAGCGATTATGCTTTGGGATAGCCGTGATGATAGCGTGCAGACTATCCGGCAATTCTCTTTTAGTGATTTTGAAGGGCGGCTTTCATGAGCGATGATACAGATATGCCAGAGGGCTGGCAGGGTCAATTTCTGGGCGAAGAGCTGTTGCCAGCAGAAAATGATAAAGCTAGCGCCCTGTTTCATGTCATTCCATGCGGATTAGAAAAAACCGTATCCTATGGCGCTGGCACGGCGCGTGGCCCGCATGCCATTATTGAAGCCAGCCATCAGCTGGAACGTTTATATGAAGGCGAGGAGCCATGCCAGAACGGCATTTTTACCGAAGCGGAGATTGACTGTACAGGCGATATCAAAGATGGACTTGCCCAGCTGGAAGCGGCTGTGGGGACGGCGGTATCTAGCCAGCATATTCCGATAATTCTGGGCGGCGAACATAGCCTGACCTATGGTGCTATGATGGGCGTACTAGGGGCTGGCTCTGGCCCGGTGGGAATTATTCAGATAGATGCGCATGCTGATTTACGTGAAGCCTATCAGGGGCAGCCGCATTCCCATGCCAGTGTTATGCATCTGCTAGGGCAACAGGGGGTGCCAATATTCCAGCTAGGTGTGCGTGCTCTGTGCCGCGAAGAGGCAGACAGGCGGGCTGAATATAATATTGAATATATAGATGCAGCCCAGCTTGTTCGCGGGCAAATTAGCCAGATTAATTTACCCGATGACTTTCCGGAACACATCTATATCAGCTTTGATCTGGATGGTTTGGACCCGTCCATTATGGCGGCGACCGGAACACCTGTGGCAGGGGGTCTGGGATTTTATCAGGCGCTGGATTTACTGGCCTCGGCAACAAAGGGGCGAAAAATCATTGGCGCGGATATTGTGGAATTAGCCCCGCATCCAGCCCACCCGCATTGTGATTTTACCGCCGCACAGATTTGTTATGCGGTGATGGGGCTGGCGGCAAAACGTCGCGACTAGTCACTTTCGCGATTAGTCACTTTATTGTACCGGGTTTTGACCCTGCCAGACACCTTTTTCTTTCAGGCTGTCAGCAACTTCGCGTGGCATATAATTTTCATCATGCTTGGCCAGCACACTATCTGCCTGGAAAATATCACCATCAAATACGCCCTGGGCAACAACCCCTTGCCCTTCTCTGAACAGATCAGGCAAGGCACCTTCATACACCACTTGTGCAACCCCTTCCCCATCACCAAGATAAAAGCTGGCTTGCAGGCCATCAATCTGAACCGAACCAGCTTCAACCAATCCGCCAAGGCGCAAGCGCTGACCATTTTTCTGGGCATCTGTAATTTCCGACGGGCTATAGAACAGCATAATATTACTGTTCAGGGCGTTTAGCACCAAATAGCCTGCTAGCCCCAGAATAAGGCCCGAAAATCCAATAATAATCAGCCGTCGTGATTTACCAGTCATTGCTTTTTTCAAGGCCCTGTTTCAAGGTGGAGCAGTTACAAAAATATAGAAATTTTTCAGCTGCGCCCATAACTCGTTCGGGACATGGCATGGATGCGTTTTTAAAAAAATCTATCTGTAATTGACCCTTTACAGGTAAGGTTTTTGCCACAAGATTCAAGATAAGACAGGAAAGATTTTTTCATGTTCTATCCGCCAGCAAAAGGACAAATAGATGAGCCAGGTAAATAAAATAAAGCCGCGTCGCAGCCTGTTATTTATTCCGGCCAATCGGCCTGATCGATTTGATAAAGCACTAAATAGCGGGGCCGATATGGTTTGTATCGAGCTAGAGGATGGGGTCGCTTATGCCCAGAAAGAAATGGCCCGCGATAATATGGTTAATTTTTTTTCCAACCCGGGCAAAGTGCCTGCCCACTGCGAAATTCTGGTCAGGATAAATGGGCTGGAAGATGCCCATGGCCAGGCAGATTTGGAAGCAATACTCGCCTTGCCGCAAAAACCGGATGCGGTCATGATCCCAAAGATTAGGCATGCTGGCGAGATATCTATGCTGGATAAAAAGCTGGCCGAACATGCCCCTGAAATGGCACTGCATGTGCTGATTGAAACTGCCGAAGCACTGGAACATGCCAGCGCTATCGCCGCCGCTAGCCAGCGCCTTGAAATGCTGTTATTTGGCGGGGTTGATCTGGCTACTGAATTGCGGGCTACTACCGGATGGGAGGCGCTATCTTATGCGCGGGGACGTATCGTGCATGCTGCCGCTCTGGCGGGGTTGGATGTGATGGATATGCCCTATTTGGCTGTGGATGATCCAGATGGGCTAGCTGCAGAGGCGATGCGGGCACGCGATATGGGTTTTGGTGGCAAGGCCGCTATCCACCCCGCTCAACTCTCGGTCATTCATCAGGCCTTTACACCTAGCGCCGCAGAGGTGGAGCAGGCCAAACGCATTTTGGCAGCCTATGCGGATGCGCCTGGCGGCGTGGTTGTGTTGGATGGCCGTCTGGTAGAAAAGCCGGTAATCCTGAAAATGCAGTATATTCTGGCGATTGCCGAGGCCGTACAGACCTAGTTTCCGGTAAAATTTGGGGTCCGTTTTTCATTAAAGGCAGCTACACCCTCTTGCCTGTCCTTGGTGGGCACGGTTCGATTATAGGCTTCAATTTCAAATGCCAGCCCATCTGCTAGCGACATATTCATGCCGCGGGATATTGCCTGTTTGGCTTGCCGTACTGCAATCGGGCCATTAGCGGCGATTAGGCGGGCAGAGGCCAGGGTTTCGGCCAGCAAGGCCTCGCTGTCAAAAACGGCATTTATCAGCCCCCATTCACAGGCTTGTTCTGCGGTAAAAGCCTGGCCTGAGAGGATCAGCTCCTTGGCACGGCGTTCGCCTATCGCACGGGCTAGATTTTGCGTACCACCCGCCCCTGGAATGATTCCCAATTTTACTTCGGTTTGGGCAAAGCGGGCATGACTGGCCGCATAGGCAAAATCTACCATCGCTACCAGCTCGCACCCGCCGCCATAAGCGGCCCCGTTAACCGCTGCAAGGATAGGTACCGGACAGCCCATAATGGCCCTGACCATCCGCTCATAGACCAGATGCTGGGCTTGCCATTGGGCATCTGTCATGCCATTGCGCTCTTTTAGATC
>JBMHCK010000103.1:0-6034 GCA_049889955.1 Puniceispirillaceae bacterium (SeqCode) | reverse complement strand
CCTCATCATCAGTGATTGTAACGATTGATGTATTATCAGCGATTGTAGCGTTGCTTGGATTTGAAAGTTGTATTTCAAACGTTTCATTAACTTCATCAATATTATCTTGTAAAATTGGTATAGAAATGATCTCTGATATTGAGCCTGGGTTGAAAGTTATGGTACCGTTGTCAGCTGTGTAATCATCCCCAGCCCAAGCAGTTACGTTACTTGTTGTGTAATCAACTGTCACAGTTTGCTCAGAAGCATTGTTAAGTCGGACAGTTACCTGCTGCCCAATTCCAGCTTCGGATGTAGTGGTCACGTCATCTATTGAAATTGCTGGAGCAGTGTCATCATCGCTTATCGTCAATACTGCTGTTCCATCATTGATGACGACTGCAGGAGGGGTTCCTGAAGGATTAGATAAGGTAATGGTTACGGTTTCATTTGCTTCATCGACGGTGTCCGCCAGTATTGCAACTGGAATATTCTGGGTGATAACACCGGGTGCAAAAGTTATCGTTCCGCTAGCG
This sequence comes from Puniceispirillaceae bacterium (SeqCode), assembly GCA_049889955.1. Classification (GTDB taxonomy): domain Bacteria; phylum Pseudomonadota; class Alphaproteobacteria; order Puniceispirillales; family Puniceispirillaceae; genus JADHLI01. The sequence continues at coordinate 5,519 of JBMHCK010000103.1, read as the reverse complement.
GCAGTGTAGTCGCTGCCAGCTGTAGCAGTGCCATCACTAGTCGTGTAATCAATTGTAATAACTTTTTCAGATGCAGTACTCAGAGTAGCTACAACATTGGTCGAAGATGCAGTCTCATTGACTGTTGAGATATCAGCAACAGAAATGGTTGGTGCTGGGTCGTTATCAGTTATCAACATTGAAGCAGTTGCGGTGCCCAATGTTGCATTATCTGGATTACTGAGGGTTACGGAGAAAATTTCATCATTTTCGTCAACGATGTCACCTAAAATTGGTATGGAAAGAGGTAGCGATGTTTGGCCTGGAGTAAAAGTAAGTGTTCCAGTTGTAGTTGTATAATCATTCCCAGCGGTAGCAGTCCCGTCGCTAGTCGCATAGTCTACTTCTACAGTTAATCCTGATGCCCCGCTTAGTGTCACCTGAGGTGCCAAAGTACCATTATCATCGACAATTGTTTGGCCGCTGATTGATGCAGTCGGAGGAAGATCATTATCTGTGATTGTTATTATGGTATTATTGTCGAATATTGATGCGTTACTCGGATTTGAGAACCTAACTTCAAATGTCTCGTTCAATTCATCCAAAATATCATCATTGAGCGGAATACTAAGTGTTGTAAAAGTATTGCCGGGAGCAATTTGTACGTTGGTCGAAACGCCAGTGTAGTCTGTGCCTTCAGTTGCTGAGATGCCACTCGTAGTAGCTAACACTGCAACGGTTCTTGATGATGGGGCGGAAAGACTAACCGTTATATTAGCAACGCTTTCGTCTGTTGTAGTAATGTCTGCCGCTGAAATGGAGGGCTCCGCATCATCGTCTTGTATCGTAATTACTGCAGTTGAATTATCCAAAGACGCGAACACAGGATCGTATAGAGTCACAACGATAGTTTCATTGTCTTCATCCATACTGTCGTCCAATAATGGTATTGAAATGTTTTGACTGGTATTTCCAGCAGGAAAGTTCAGAGTTCCCTGTGTCGAATTGAAGTCAATACCATTGGTTGCAGTGCCAGCAATTGCGCGCCAGTCAACAGAAACATCTTTTGATGACGGATTGTTTAGAGTTGCCGCTATTGAGAATGAGCCATTCGTTTCGGTTGTAGCATCGTCATTAATACTAATCTGTGGTACTGGATCATCATCTACGATGTATAATGTCGCCTGGTTGTCCACAAGAACACCGCCGACTGGATTACTAAGATTAATAATTACAGTTTCGATGTCTTCATCAAGGTTATCGCTTAAGATAGGAATGGTTATGCTCTGTACAGTATTCCCTGGAGAAAAATTGAGAGTGCCGCTTGACGCTGTATAGTCCACCCCGTCGGTAGCAGTGCCATCGATTATGGAGTAATCTACGGAAACAGTTGCATCTGATGAGATGAACACAGCTATTGTTTGGTTAACTGCGGATTCATCCGGTGTTGTCGCATCAGAAATATCAATGTCAACAGCATTCGCCGTTGCCGTTGTCATCATGAGCAGCAGAAAACCCAATATGCAATTTTCTAATTTACGTTTGAAACCAATGCCGTTTTTCATTTTTGCACCAAACCTTAAGGACCGGTGTAGTAAACGTCAGGTATTTGTTTTTGTTTAGGACTTTCTACAACCCATTATTATTTCATTTTTGTGACTTTTCAAAATCAATGAGTTCTATTGCCATGGAGAAATTTCCTGCAATAAGTTATATCCTAAAGATATAATTGAAGAGTGTTTATCAACTCCAAAGAAATGTTTGCGAAAATCTCACTAAGAACATCTTTGAAATGTTTGTTATCATTATTTGATAATATATCTTCTTCAAACGCTTTTTATGAAAATTTGATAAGCACTTTATTTTCAGAACTTATAAATCGAAAGGTGGGCCACCGTGACTGACATTTTAGAAAATTTTCCGCGTGTTTCCCTTTGTCACCAGCCAACCCCAATAGAAGAAATGCGCCAACTTACCACGCATATGGATGGCCCTAATCTGTGGGTAAAGCGCGATGATTGTACTGGCCTTGCAACAGGCGGTAACAAAACACGCAAGCTGGAATTCCTGATGGCCGAGGCGCTGGCGATAGAGGCTGATTGTGTGGTTACGCAAGGGGCGGTACAATCCAATCATGTGCGCCAAACTGCTGCTGCGGCCTGCCGGCTTGGGATGAAACCTTATGCGCTGCTTGAACGCCGTGTCACCGGCAAGCCAAAGGAATATGATGAAACAGGGAATGTATTTTTTGACCAGCTATTTGGAACGGAAATAGCATTTCGCGATGGCGGGCTGGATATGAATGCCGAGGCTTTGGCCCTGACAGACAGGCTGCGGGCTGAGGGAAAGAAACCCTATTTTATTCCAGGCGGCGGCTCAAACGAGATTGGCGCGCTGGGCTATGTATCCTGTGCTCAGGAAATTCTGGCTCAAATTAAAGCGCAAAATATCCAGCTTCAGGCGATTGTTCATGCAACCGGCAGCACCGGAACCCAAGCAGGGTTGGTGGCGGGTCTGCATGCGCTAGGCAGTACCTTGCCAGTTATTGGGGTTAGCGTGCGTCAACCACAGGAACGACAAATAGAGGCAGTTTGGCAATTAGCGGCCAAAACCGCAGCTTTGCTAACCGACAGAACATTGGAAAAGGAAAAAATCATTGTTTTTGATGGTTATGTAGGCAGCGGCTATGGCGTGCCAACATCAGGCGGGGTAGCGGCAACCAAATTGCTGGCAAGCAAGGAGGGGCTATTGCTGGATTTAGTCTATTCTGCCAAAGGCATGGATGGCATGCTTGACCTAGTCGGCAAGGGGTATTTTTCAGCCAAAGGCGATATCCTTTTTATCCATACAGGCGGGGCGGCCTCGCTCTTTGCGTATCAGGATAGCCTTGTTTAGCACAAACCGCGCAGCTAGATCTGATCCAGCGCCGCGGCCAGGTCAGCGATAATATCTTCGCTATGCTCAATGCCGATAGATAAGCGTATAACGCCATCTCCCACGCCGGCGGCAAGGCGTTGCTCGCTGGTCAATTGCCGGTGGGTCGTTGATGCTGGATGGACAATCAGGCTGCGCGTATCGCCAATATTTGCCAGATGCGAGATAAGGTTACAGATTGCCACCAAACGGCTGCCTGCCTCATAGCCGCCTTTCAGGGTAGCGGTAAATACTGAACCGGCCCCGCCTTGCAGATATTTTTGTGCCAGCCCATAATATGGGCTTTTTGGCAGGCCAGCCCATGATACCGCAGATATCTTTTCATGCTGGTTAAGGAAGGTGGCAACCTTTGCTGCATTTTCATTATGCTGGCGCATCCGCAAGGGCAAGGTTTCCAGTCCGGTTAGTGTCAGAAACGCATTCATTGGGGATAGTGTGGGCCCTAGATCGCGCAGCACATTGGCATGGCAATAGGTGATATAGCCATGCTTGCCAAAGGTTTCGGCAAAGGTAATGCCATGATAGGCAGGATCAGGTGCGCCAAGGGCTGGATAGTCGCGCCCCTTTAGCCAATCAAAATTCCCCATATCCACAACTGCCCCGCCCAGCGCATTTCCATGCCCGGATAGAAATTTTGTGGTGGAATAGATAATTATATCCGCCCCATATTGGCCAGGCTGGCACATTACAGGGGTCGCCATTGTATTGTCGATAACCAGCGGGATACCCGCTTTATGGGCGATGTCTGCCAGCGCCTCTATATCGGATACATTACCATCCGGGTTGGCCAGGCTCTCGGCAAATAACAGGGCTGCTTCCTGTTGGGCTACAGCTGTTTCCACCGCCTTTAGGTCATGCACATCTACCAGCTCTGCCTGCCATCCAAACTGGCTAAAGCTGCGGGTGAACTGGGTAATAGAGCCGCCATAAAGCTTGTTACTGGCAATAATTTTCCGGCCTGGTCCCATAAGCGGATATAGCGCTACTAATTGGGCTGCATGACCAGAAGCCACACAACAGGCACCAACCGCATTATCAAGGGCGGCAATGCGCTGTTCTAGCGCCGCTGTGGTCGGATTGGAAAGCCGGCCATAAATATTGCCTGGCTCTTGCAGATTATACAGGCTGGCTGCGTGATCCCCATCATCAAAGGTAAAAGCTGTGCTTTGATAAATTGGCGTGATACGCGCCCCGGTAGCCGCATCTGGCCGCGCACCAGCATGAATGCTCAAGGTTTCAATATGCTGGGACTTCACAAATCCCCCATCGCGCGGTGGGGCGGGGGGCTGGCGATTTGGGGCGCGGCGGGCGGAAATCAAACCCGAATAAAAGCCGCCTAATCCCAGCAAGCCAGATAGTTTTGAATGTTCTATTTTCGGGCATCTATCCTGAATAAATTGCATGTGATGCGCGCTAGCAATTTGCTGGGCATCAGGGCTTGTTATACCGATTTGCAGCCATAATGTTTTCGCACCAATCGCCGCGGCCTGCTCCGCCAGTTGCGGGCATTCTTCTGAACGCCGGAAAATATCCACCATATCTACCGCATCTGGAATATCGGCCAGACTTGCATAAACCATCTCGCCATTCAGGGTTTGACCTGCCAGACCGGGATTCACAGGGATAACGCGAAATCCCTGTTTTTGCATATATTTCATCACGAAAAAAGAAGGGCGCTTCCAATTTGCGCTGGCCCCGACCATGGCGATTACTTGGGTGTTTGCCAGAATATCAGCAATCAGAAAATCATCATCCATCCTATCTCTCCTCCTGCCTGTATCTGGCAGATATCGCCTCATCCTATACAGCTAGCCAGATAAACGCCAGATAGATGCAATTATGGCTTTATTCTGCATCGGCAAAAAACAATGTTTTTCCATCGATCTTATAGCTGGCGATCAGCTTTTGGCCCTTATCAGAGGTCAGCCAGTCAATGAAAATCTGTGCGCTTTCAATATGGGCATCCGGGCATTTATCGGCTGTTACCCGCATAATGCCATAGGGATTGAACAGGCGTTCATCCCCCTCGACCAGAATGGTGAAATCGCTTTTATTGGCGAATTTTAACCAGGTGGCCCGGTCGCTCAGCGTATAGGCGCCTAGCCCGACAGCGATATTGATAGTCGCGCCCATACCGGTACCCACCTCGCGGTACCAATCGCCAGAATAGCGGCCAGGGTCAAATGCCGCCATTTTCCATAAATCAAGCTCCTTGATATGGGTGCCAGAATCATCCCCGCGCGAGATAAAGCGCGATTGTGTATCGGCTATGGCTTGCAAGGCCTCTACGGCATTTTTCTTGCCAGATAGGTTGGCGGGATCAGAGGCAGGGCCAACAATGACAAAATCATTATACATCAGCGCATATCGGCGCGGGGCATATCCGTTTGCAACAAACGCCTGTTCGCGTTGCTGGCTATGCACCAGTAAGACATCCCCATCACAATTCATGGCGTTACGCACCGCCGCCCCGGTGCCAACGGCAACGACATGCACCTCAATGCCGGTATCCAGAGTGAATTTTGGCAACAGATAGTCATATAGGCCTGAATTTTTGGTAGAGGTAGTAGATTGCACAACAATATGCGGCCTGTCCCCGGCCTGTG
>JBMHCK010000102.1:0-20469 GCA_049889955.1 Puniceispirillaceae bacterium (SeqCode) | reverse complement strand
ACAACTTCGCGCAGGGCAAAATTGCTTTCCATACGCAATACATGCGGCAAGGCGGACAGATATTCGCTATGAATACGCCCATAATCGGTGACATCTCTTGCCGCTATCCGCAACAGATAGTCACTTTCCCCTGCCAGCAGAAAACAGGCTAAAACCTGAGGGACGGTGCTGACCGCACGTTCAAACTCTGCCAACATATCGGCTGACTGACCATGCAGGGTAATATGCACCAATACCAACACCGAGTGACCAAGCTTCTCGTGGCTTAATCTGGCATGATAGCCTGTTATCAAACCAGATTGTTCCAGCTGGGCAACCCGCCGTAAACAGGCAGACGCAGACAGGCCAACCCGATCAGCAAGCTCAACATTAGGGATGCGCGCATTTTCCTGCAAAATAGATAGAATAGATCGGTCAATTTTATCCATCAGCTGGCCTCCTTGGTTGATTTACGAAAATATTGCCACCTTTAATAATTTCACGCAATTATTTAAATACAAAACATCAATATTTAAAATTTAATAGTAAAAAAACATCTTTCCTAGCATAAATAAGCGCAAAAATTTTGCGTAAATAGGGCTATTCTCTAGTTGGAAGTGATAAAACAGAGTTAATCATCGCCAAAGGCTGGTTACGCAAAGCTGGCTTGTGGCACGCATTATGGAGGATGCTATGCTTATCGGGTTGCCAAAGGAAATTAAGAATAATGAGTTTCGGGTGGGGCTTGTTCCGTCTTCTGTAGCTGAATTGGTGAAATCAGGCCATCAGGTCATGGTTCAAACTGGCGCAGGTGCCGGGATTGGTGCGGCAGATGAGGATTATCAGCGTGCCGGTGCGGTTATTAGCCCTACTGCCGAGCAGGTGTTTCAAGATGCCGAGATGATTGTAAAGGTAAAAGAGCCGCAAAAACAGGAGTGGGAACAGCTATCGGCTAATCAGATTCTGTTCACCTATTTGCATCTGGCGGCCGATATCGCCCAGACGCAAGGCCTGATGCGCTCTGGTTGTACTGCGATAGCCTATGAGACCATTACAGATGCTGCAGGCGGCTTGCCGCTATTGGCACCCATGTCTGAGGTCGCTGGTCGGCTTTCAGTTATTGAGGGGGCGGCCCAGTTAAAAGCTATTAGCGGTGGGCGCGGCCTGTTGGTGTCCGGTGTGCCGGGAACAAATGCGGCTAAAATTGTGGTGATTGGCGGCGGCGTTGTTGGCACAAATGCCGCGAAGATGGCCGTAGGGCTGGGGGCTGAGGTCACTATTTTTGACAGATCTTTGCCACGTTTACGCGCCCTTTCGGATATTTTTGGCTCGTCTGTTGCGACTCGCTTTTCTACCCATGACGGGCTGGCAGCAGCGGTGCGCGAGGCCGATATCGTTATCGGGGCAGTGCTGATTCCAGGGGCGAGTGCACCAAAGCTGGTATCCAAAGCCCAGCTAAAAGAGATGAAGCCTGGCGCTGTTATTGTTGATGTCGCGATTGATCAGGGCGGCTGTTTTGAAACCGCCAAGCCAACCACCCATGAAGAGCCAACCTATATTATAGATGATGTGGTACATTATTGTGTGGCAAATATGCCGGGCGCGGTGCCGCTTACTTCCTCACAGGCGCTGAATAACGCTACCTTGCCCTTTGTGCTGGCTTTGGCAAATAACGGCCTTGCCGCCCTGGAGCAGGACCCGCATCTGGCGAATGGGCTGAATGTACAAGCTGGAAAAATCATGCATCCAGCGGTTATTGAAGCCCTTGGAAGCTTGTCTGCTGCGTAAATAGGTTGCGTGGATTTGCGCGTAATGAAAAAAAACTGCCCTGTTAGGTCAAAAGAGGCTTGACCTGACAGGCCATTTAATGAATAAACACCACTGTTCTGAACAGGCAGGCTTTATCGCTTGCCTCCAGGTACAGGTTAAGGGGCCATAGCTCAGCTGGGAGAGCGCGTGCTTTGCAAGCATGAGGTCGTCGGTTCGATCCCGTCTGGCTCCACCAACCTTTCCTGACCAGGCAGACAAACGCCAACGATTGTTCGCGACACCTTAGATAGCCAAAATATGATTGGCACAGGTGCAGATTAAAGGAAGTTACCAAGATGGCTGTTCCAAAGCGCAAAGTGACAAAATCAAAGCGCGACATGCGCCGTGCGCATGATGCTATTAGCGCCGATGCCTATGTAGAAGACAAGGTGACTGGCGAGTTGCATCGCCCGCATCATATCGATCTGAAGACAGGCATGTATAAAGGTCGGCAGGTTCTCAAAGTTAAAGAACGGTTCTAGGTACAGATATCTATCTGATGAGCCCTTTGAGCAACGCTAAAAATAAATTCCCGGTTTTTTGTATCGGCGATGTCGTTCGGCATCGCCTTTATCCTTTTCGCGGGGTAATCGTGGATGTTGATCCGGAATTCGACAATACAGAGGAATGGTATGCTGCGATCCCGGAAGATGTGCGCCCAGAGCGTGAACAGCCCTTTTATTATTTGCTGGCTGAAAATTCAGAAACCTATTATTCCGCCTATGTTTCTCAGCAAAATTTGTTATCTGATACCGAAAATGGCCCGGTAAACCATCCCGATATCGATGATGTGTTTGACGGGTTTGAAGAAGGGCGGTACCAGCTGCGTGCCGAAGCCTATAACTAGGCGGTAAATATACCGGTCATTCAGTCCTATTTCTGGTTTTTTATATCCTGAAAAATCTTTTCTCTCTCTATCTGTGAATCAGGCTTCAATCTCTTGCAATTTTTTGCTATGGACCTACATATGATTAAAGAGGACTAAAATAGTCCTGTTTATGATAATCATTCGCAATTACAATATTCTAGAGAGCGACAAATAAGCTGATGTTACGTCTGAATCGGATGACAGATTACGCTATTTTAGTGCTGGGCGTGTTACATGGCCGGCCAGGTGTTTTGTTGTCCAGCGCCCAGATTGCCCAGCAAGCCCAGTTAACCAAACCGACCGCGGCCAAAATTATCAAGGCGTTAGGTGCGGCAGGTCTGGTCACTACTATTCGGGGGACCAAAGGCGGCTGCCAGCTGGCATTGCCAGCCAGCGCGATTAGTGTTGCGGATGTTATCGAAGCGATTGAGGGGCCTATCGCGCTTACCGCCTGTGTAGAAGGGGCCGAAGAGCCTTGTTCAGTGCAGCAGGGCTGTTTTATGAGCGGTAGCTGGAATCACATTAACGGGGCGATACGCTCTGCTTTGGACGGGGTCAGCTTGTCTGATCTGTTCAATCCATCAAATCTGTTTCCGGCATCGCTGGAAATACTGGAAACTTCATCTCAAACAGAGGTCTAAGAAAAGATATGGTAGCCACGACTGAGACAATTGCCGCTGTAGAAGACGCCACAGGAGCCTATAAATATGGCTTTGTGACAGATATCGAAACAGAAAAGGCCCCGAAAGGGCTGAATGAAGATATCATCGCGTTTATTTCAGCAAAAAAAGATGAACCTGAATGGATGCTGGAATGGCGCCTGAAGGCCTATCGGCACTGGCTGAAAATGGAGTCCCCAGACTGGGCAAAGCTGAATATTCCTGAAATTGATTATCAGGATGTTTATTATTACGCCGCGCCAAAATCAGCGGAAGGGCCAAAATCTCTGGATGAGGTGGATCCGGAATTGCTGGCCACTTATGAAAAGCTGGGCATCCCGTTGAATGAACAAAAAATGCTGGCCGGGGTTGCGGTGGATGCGGTGTTTGATTCGGTATCTGTTGCAACAACCTTTAGAGACGAGCTGGCGAAGTCCGGGGTGATTTTCTGTTCTATCTCTGAGGCTATTCGGGAATATCCGGATTTGATTAAAAAATATATGGGATCGGTAGTGCCGGTTGCCGATAATTACTTCTCGGCGCTGAATTCGGCTGTATTTACCGATGGGTCGTTTGTGTATATCCCAAAGGGCGTGCGATGCCCGATGGAGCTGTCCACCTATTTCCGAATTAACGAGAAAAATACCGGCCAGTTCGAACGCACCTTAATCATTGCCGAAGATAGCTCATATGTTAGCTATCTGGAGGGATGTACCGCCCCGCAGCGAGATGAGAATCAGCTGCATGCCGCGGTGGTAGAGCTGGTAGCAATGGAAGATGCGGAAATTAAATATTCCACAGTCCAGAACTGGTATCCAGGTGATGAAACGGGCAAGGGCGGTATTTATAATTTTGTAACCAAGCGCGGCATTTGCCGGGGCGACCGGTCTAAAATTTCCTGGACACAGGTGGAAACAGGCTCGGCGATAACCTGGAAATACCCGTCCTGTATCCTGAAAGGCAAGGATAGTGTCGGCGAATTTTATTCGGTTGCGGTTACCAATGGCGCCCAGCAGGCCGATACTGGTACCAAGATGATTCATCTAGGCGAGGGTTCACGCTCTACGATCATTTCCAAAGGGATTTCCGCAGGTAAATCGCAAAATACCTATCGCGGGCTGGTGGAAGTGCATAAGCCGGCCGAAGGGGCGCGGAATTTCACCCAGTGTGATTCCCTGTTGGTTGGCGATAAATGCGGGGCGCACACGGTGCCTTATATCGTCTCGCGCAACCCGTCGGGAAAAATTGAACATGAAGCGACGACATCGCGCATTTCAGAAGACCAGCTGTTCTATTGTTTGCAGCGCGGCATGGATGAAGAAGAATCCGTCTCGCTTATCGTTAATGGCTTCTGCAAAGAGGTGATGAAAGAATTGCCAATGGAATTTGCCGTCGAAGCCCAGAAATTAATTGGAATTAGCCTTGAAGGCTCAGTTGGATAATAGCGTACAGGTGATAAGAGATGAATCTGCTAGAAATTAAAAATTTACATGCCTCTATTGGCGATACAAAAATTCTGCATGGTATTGATCTGACCATTAATCGTGGTGAGGTACATGCGATTATGGGTCCGAACGGGTCCGGAAAATCCACCCTTTCTTATGTGTTATCTGGCCGTGATGGCTATGAGGTAACGGAGGGCGAAATTTTGCTCGATGGCGAGTCTGTTCTGGAAATGGAAGCAGATGAACGCGCCCGTGCAGGCATGTTCCTGGCCTTTCAATATCCGGTAGAACTGCCGGGGGTTAGCGGTATGTCCTTTTTGCGGGCTGCGGTAAATGCACGCCGCCGTGAAGCTGGAGAGGAAGAAGTTGACCAGCTGGAGTTTGTAAAGTTGGTACGGGCAGCGGCAGCTGATCTGGGCGTTGATAACGAGATGCTAAAGCGGGCAGTGAATGTCGGATTTTCTGGCGGCGAGAAAAAGCGTTATGAAATTTTGCAAATGGCCCTGTTAAAGCCAAGTCTGGCGGTGCTGGATGAAACCGATTCTGGGCTGGATGTGGACGCGCTGAAAATCGTATCTGATGGCGTGAATGCCCAGCGTGGGGAAAGCTGCGGTATGTTGGTAATTACCCATTACCAGCGCCTGCTCTCGCATATTGTGCCAGATTTTGTGCATATTCTGGCAGGCGGACGCATCATTAAGTCAGGCGATAAATCGCTGGCACTTGAGGTAGAGGAAAATGGATATGCGGGGTTGGTCAATGCCGCATAAATTAACCGAAATTATCAGCTGGCCCGAACAACGTGCAAAAGCCCAAAGCTATTTTGACAGCTATGGCTGGCCAGATAACCGCCAGGAGGCCTGGAAATATACCTCGCTGGCACATCTGCAAGACAGCACCTTTACCGCTGCAGATACAGATGACAATGCAGGCGCTGCCGATATTCAGGGCGCGCTTGACGGCATTGTCATAGAGATTTCTGGCGGAGAGGCACATTTGCCGCCACAGCGAGCAGTTGCGAGCGGAATCACCGTTACCGATATTCGTACAGATGATGGTCTGCGGGCCGCTATTTTCTCGCAATTAGCAGATAATCACCTGCTGACAGCGTTATCCGCCCTGCATCAAACTAGTGCCATCGCCATTGATATTGAGGCACCCGAAGATGGCCGTGATACAGCACCGATTATCCTGAACATGACAGGCGGGAATAAGGATGCAGCATGCTATTCATTTGTGGTGGTGCGCGTGCATGAGGGGGCGCGTGGGCGGATTGCCGAAATACACAGCTCACAGGCAGGCCTGTCTTGCCCATTGATGGTATATGATGTGCGCGATAATGCCGAGCTGCATCATATTCGGCTGCAGAAAGAGGCAGATCACACCACCCATTTAGGCCTTAATCAGATGCAAATGGGTAAAAATAGCCAGATTAACAGCTTTGCTATTTCTATGGGTGGGGCGCTATCGCGTCTGGAAACCCACAGCCTGTTTCAGGACACAGACAGCCATCTGGCGCAATCTGCAATTTATCTGGGTCGTGATCGTCAGCATCATGACATTACCAGCTTTGTTGCCCATGAAATGCGCGATTGCGCCTCTCGCCAGCTTATTCGTGGGGTGCTGGATGACAAGGCTAGAGGGGTGTTTCAGGGCAAGGTTCGAGTGGCCCCTGATGCCCAGAAAACAGATGGCCAGCAGATGAGCCGGGCGCTGTTACTATCGCGTGATGCAGAAGCAGATGCCAAGCCTGAGTTGGAAATTTTTGCTGATGATGTGGTTTGCTCACATGGGGCCACGGTGGGTGAGCTGGATGAAAATCTGATGTTCTATCTGAAAAGCCGCGGTATTTCAGAAGCTGATGCGCGTGATATGCTGATAGATGCCTTTCTGGTGGATACATTGGAAGAGATTGAGGATGCCTCTTTTGCGGAATTTATGGCAGCGCAAATTTCTGGCTGGTCACGGGCCAGACGCTAGCAAAATTTAGGAGGGCAGCATGACATCTGCAATTAAAGTCCAGGAATTTGATGCGGCGGCGATACGGGAACAGTTTCCAATTCTGGAAACAGAAGTTAACGGCAAGCCGCTTATTTATCTTGATTCTGCTGCCTCTTCGCAAAAGCCGCAAATTGTGCTGGATGCACTGCATTCTGCCTATGCGGAAACCTATGCGAATGTGCATCGTGGCCTGCATTATCTCTCGGAAGCGTCTACAGATGCCTATGAGTCGGTGAGGGGCAAGGTTGCCCGCCTGATTAATGCGAATGACGAAAGCGAGGTTGTATTTACCTCCGGGGCGACGATGAGCCTTAATCTGATTGCCCATAGCTATGGTAATACGCATCTGCAAGCAGTTGATGAGGTGTTGATTACGGTTGCAGAACATCACGCCAATATTGTGCCCTGGCATTTGCTGGGCGAGCGGGTAGGATCGCGCACCGTAGCTGCCCCTGTTAACGAGGATGGCAGCTTTGATATAGAGGTCTTTAAATCCTATATCACTGAGCGCACCAAAATTATCTCTATCCCGCATGTCTCTAATGTTTTGGGAACGGTATTCCCGGTTCGCGAAATTGCCTCACTAGCACATGAAAATGGGGCAATCTGTGTGGTTGATGGCTGTCAGGGTGTAACCCATATGCCGGTAGATGTCGCGGCTCTGGGATGTGATTTTTACGTGTTTTCAGGGCATAAGCTATATGGGCCTAGCGGTATTGGCATTTGCTGGGGCCGCAAGGAAATCTGGGCCGATCTGCCCCCTTTTATGGGCGGCGGGGATATGATTGATGATGTCGAAACAGACAGATCAACCTATGCATTGCCGCCGCATCGGTTTGAGGCGGGAACACCGCCTATTGCCGAGACAATCGGGCTGGGGGCAGCGATTGATTTCGTGCAATCCATCGGTATGGATGCGCTGCGGGACCATGAAATGGATTTACTGCGCTATGGGCATCAGCGCCTTGCTGCGGTGGACGGGCTGAAATTTGTTGGCCAGGCAGTAGGCAAATCAGGGGTGATTTCCTTTACCCTTGATGAGGTGCATCCGCACGATATTTCCACGCTGATTGACCAGGATGGAATTGCGATACGTGCTGGCCATCATTGTGCGCAGCCATTGATGAAATTTTACGGGCTAAGCTCTACGGCGCGGGCGTCTGTCGCGATATATAATCAGCGGTCAGATTTTGACCATCTGGCAGAATCGCTGGAAAAGGTAAACCGAATTTTTAAGGGCTGAAATAGATGAGCGGCAAGGACAGCGTCTATGATGATAATGGGCCAGGCCTGGCAGATTTTCTGCCAGACACCTCATCTGGTTATACTGCCCATGCGGGCCAGCCGCTTGACCTGCCAGCCCCTGCAGATGAAGAGCTGGTAATCGGCGCGCTAAAGACCGTAAAAGACCCTGAAATCCCTGTGAATATTTATGATTTAGGGCTGATTTATGAAGTTGTTCGCCAGGCTTCAGGAGATGTGGATATCAATATGTCGCTTACCGCACCAGGCTGTCCGGTGGCCGGGGAAATGCCGCAACAGGTAGCGAATGCGGTAGCCGCGCTGGATCAGGTGGGGCGGGTGTCTGTAACGCTGGTATGGGATCCGGCATGGACGCCAGATCGGATGAGCGAAGATGCGAAGCTGGCACTTGATTTTGGTTTCTGATAAACTCTATTTCTGGCCTATTGGCCTGTTTATCTGATAGTATAAAGGATGGCGTGATTAACATGATGAATGCAGCTTTTGATAAACCTATCCTGACCTTGACAGATGCGGCAGCTTTGCAAGCGAAAAAGCTGATGCAAAAAGGCACAGAAAGCGCGGCTATCGGCTTGCGTGTTGGTATCAAAACCGCCGGCTGTTCGGGGTTGCAATATCAGGTGGAATTTGCGCAGGAACAAAAACCCTTTGAAGATAAAATAGAACAAAAGGGCGTTACCATTTTTATTGATCCGGCTGCGGTGATGTTTCTGATAGGCTCTGAAATGGACTGGCAGGAAGATAAATTTTCATCCTCATTTACCTTTAATAACCCGAATGAAACAGCCAGATGCGGGTGTGGTGAGAGCTTTACTGTTGCCTGATGCAAGAGCCGGAACATCAAAAAAAACCTGCACTGCCTGCCCGAACACTTTTATCCTTGCTACTGGAAATTGCTGCCTATGCTGCCCCGCGGGGTAACAAGCAGATTCGCGCCCGCATTATCGGGGCTTTTGCATGTCTGGTATTGGCGAAATCCTCAAATATTGTCACCCCCCTCTTATATGGCGGTGCGGTTGATTATGTGAATGGCGATGCCGGATTTTCTACCTTAATCCTGTGGTATATTTTGGGAGCTTACGCGCTAAGCCGTCTTGGCCAGCAGGTCTTTTCAGAAGGCAAGGAATATCTGTTCAGCCGAGTTGCCCAGCGAGCGGTGCGCGGGGCGGCCATGACCGCCTTTCGTCATCTTCACCTGCTCTCCATGCGTTTTCACCTTGATAGGCAAACAGGCGGGCTTACACGGGCCATAGAGCGCGGCGCAAAGGGCATGGAATTTATTATGACCAGCGCCGCCTTTGAAGTACTGCCACTATTGATAGAAGTGGTGCTGGTCAGCGTGCTGTTATGGGTGATGTTTGGTTGGCCTTACGCGATTATCACCTTTGCCACGGTAATGATATATGCGCTTTTTACGGTAAAGGTCACAGAATGGCGAATGAAATTTCGCCGGCAAATGAATAAGGCTGATGAACAGGCCGCGACAAAGGCCATTGATAGCCTGATAAATTATGAGACTGTAAAATATTTCAATGCAGAAGCGCATGAGGCAGAACGCTATGATGTCTCTATGCGGCGATATGAGGATGCGGCGGTGCTTTCGCGCACCTCTCTGGCGGCGGTAAATATCGGGCAAGGGGCAGTCATTGCGTTTGGCCTGGTTCTGATTATGGGGATCGCCGGGAATGATATTCAGCAAGGCAAGCTGAGTGTTGGCGATTTTGTTGCGGTAAATACTTATTTGTTACAGCTGTATCTGCCGCTTAATTTTCTGGGTTGGGTATATCGTGAAATTCGCCAATCTCTTATTGATTTGGAACGGATGTTCGGCTTGCTAGACGAGCATCCAGATGTTCAGGACCTGGAACATGCCCAGGATTTGCATCTGCGTGATGGTGAGATTACCTTTGAGAATGTGCATTTTGCCTATAAGGATCGAGAGATTCTACAAGGGGTCAGCTTTACGGTGCCTGCGGGCCGTAAAGTTGCGATTGTTGGGCCAAGCGGGGCCGGAAAATCCACCATTTCGCGCCTGTTATTCCGGTTTTATGATCCGCAACAGGGCAGTATCAAAATTGATGGACAGGATATTCAAACCGTTACGCAAGCCAGCGTACGTGCGGCTATCGGTGTTGTCCCGCAAGATAGTGTCATGTTTAACGCCAGTATTGGTTATAATATCAATTATGGCTGCGCCGAGGCTAGCAAGCCCGAGATTGAAGCCGCTGCAGAGCTGGCTTTTATTGACAGCTTTATCAAGCAATTGCCCGATGGGTATGACGCGCTGGTTGGTGAGCGCGGGTTAAAGCTGTCTGGTGGCGAGAAGCAACGGGTAGCTATTGCCAGAGCTATTTTGAAAAAACCATCTATTTTCCTGTTTGATGAGGCCACATCTGCGCTGGATAGCCAAACCGAAAAACAAATTCAAACGGCCCTGAATACCGTATCTCAAAGCCGGACAACCCTGATTATCGCGCATCGCCTGTCGACCATTGTGGATAGTGATGAAATTCTGGTCATGCGCGATGGGGTGATAGCAGAGCGCGGCACGCATAACCATCTTTTGGAAAAGGCTGGTCTATATGCGGCCATGTGGGCCCGTCAGGCCAGTGGCTTTGATACAGAACGCGGCCAAACCGCCCTGGATGAAGCCGCAATAATTTCCGATGGTCATAGCTAATTGGATGGAGATAATCAGCCAAGATGAATACAGGCACGGGCGATAATACCCTCAATAATAATGAGGCTAACTTCGTTGATAAATTGGATGGCCTTGTTGGTAAATTGGATGGCGAGGATATTTTCCTGCCGGCCACGCCGCATCGCCCCTATGGTCTGCGGGCGCATTTATGGGCAACTACCCGCCCCTTAAAGGGCTATTTTCTTATTCTGCCGGGCTTTACCGAATTTTGTGAGAAATATGCCCTTACCGCACGGCGATTGGTAAAAAAGGGATATAGTTGTTTGATAATTGACTGGCCAGGGCAGGGCCGTTCTGGCCATCTGGGCAGTTTGCCCGAGCTGGTGCATTGTGCGCATTTTGACCAGCATATGGAAGCGTTGGACCTATTGCTGGCAGAAGCTGGGTTCCTGGACAAGGATTTTTATGTGCTGGGTCATTCTATGGGCGGCTATTTTGCCTTGCGGGCTGCCCATCAGTATCGCGCCCGGGTAAGGGCGGCTATTTTGCTGGCGCCAATGATAGTACCGCTGGCCCCGCCTGTATGGTTTACCCGCGCGTTATCATATTTTCTTATTCAGCTTGGTTTCAGCCGCAAGCTGATCCCCTTTACCCGAATATCGCCCCTGTCGCAGGCGCGGCGTTTCCGGCTGGATAATCGGCTGACTCGCTATCCAGAAGGTTATGACAGGCAATATCAGATTTTTGAAAAACATCCTGAATTGCGCCGTTACCGCGCATCTGTTGGATGGGTTCATGCCGCCTTTACTGCCTGTTCAAAAACCAGCCTGCGCCCTGAATGGATGGCAGATATATCCTGTCCGGTTCTGGCCTTGCTTGCAGGTGATGAACAGGTAGTGAATTTGCCACGCGCCAGACAGATGCTGAACTATATTCCCAAAGCACAACAGATTTTATTTCCAGATGCACGGCATGAATTACTTAACGAGCTGCCAGAGACCGTGCGCCGCCTATTTGTCGAAATCGATCAGTTTTTGGACAAGACAGAGCAATTGCCGGGCTGTTTTGACTAGCAGATATATCCGCGTCTAGGTGCTGAACTGCTCAGAGATAATCCGTTTGGAAAGCCCATGCCCCTGATCATGCAAAAGCGGAATGGTCAGGCTGTCATCCTGTGTAATTAGCGCACTGCGTATATTACGAAATTCTGTATTATCTGCGGTGATGGATTGTGGGCGAAATTCAGCTTCCAAAACCTCAAAGCTTACAATGCTGCCTGCTGGTAGCAGGGCGCCGCGCCAGCGTCGAGGCCGAAATGGCGATATTGGGGTCAGCGCCAGCAAATCAGCGCCAATTGGAATAATCGGGCCATGTGCGGACAGATTATAGGCAGTAGAGCCAGCCGGGGTGGCCAGCAATACACCGTCACAGACCAGCATATCCATTTCCAGCACGTCATTCACATAAATCGCACAATGCGCTGCATTATGGGTTTGCCGCAATAAAGACACTTCATTGATCGCGATAGCGGTATGGGTGTTCCCATCCATGTCGGTGGCTTGCAGATTAAGCGGGTGTAAATGGGCTATTTCTGCTGTTTTAATTCTATCCAGCAAATCAGCATCGCTAAAATCATTCATCAAAAAGCCCACACGCCCGCAATTCATCCCGAATAGGGGTTTGCCATGGGTGATGGTCTCGCGCATGGTATGTAGCATCTGGCCATCCCCGCCAAGCACCACAATAACATCCGCATCCTCTTCCACATGCTGGCCATAATGCGCGGTCAGGCTCTCTAACCGAAGCTGGGATTCTGTATGGGTGGAGGCGACGAAATGAAGTTTCATCTTTATCCCTTTTTGGCTGGAAACATCAAACTATAAGTAAAATTCAATTAGTTCAGACCATATCCCATGCGGGGCGCCAGCGCAATTTTTGCGATAGCGACGCCTGTTATAGAATAAACCTGCTTTTTGGTTTTACGCAAACCGACAGGGATTTGGACTTGTAATTCGCCTCGGCATCCGCCATCTGATAGAGTAGGGCGGCATCAAAAGACAGGGCCATATATAAACAGCCCAAGCGGGCGGCAGATAGCATCCCCACCACAGGAGGAAGGGAATATAGGCGATGAACGGCTTTGATATTGCGCCAGAACCAGATGCAGCAGGCCTGACAGCAGAGCTTCAAGGTCTGGATTCCCATGGCCAGCCTGTGACCTTGCCCGTGGTACAAGAACGCCCCTTAACCATCTTCCTTAATCGTCAGGAGATAATTACTGCCATGACACTGGGGGATCGCCCGCGTGAAATGGCAGTCGGCTTTCTGTATAATCAGAATATGTTGCAAACTGGCGATATTATTACCGCAATTGATTTTGATGAAGAAATTGATGTGGTGGTGGTTCGCACCGCCCATGAGACAAATTATGAGGCAAAACTGCAGAAAAAAATTCGCACAAGCGGATGCGCGCAAGGTACTGTCTTTGGCGATATTATGCAGCGATTTGACGCGATAGAGCTGGCCGCTGATACGC
Source organism: Puniceispirillaceae bacterium (SeqCode) (assembly GCA_049889955.1). Taxonomy (GTDB): domain Bacteria; phylum Pseudomonadota; class Alphaproteobacteria; order Puniceispirillales; family Puniceispirillaceae; genus JADHLI01. Next base: position 7,268 of record JBMHCK010000102.1, on the reverse strand, counting down.
GCCTTTCCACCCGCCAGCTTATCCAGCTATCCAGACAAATTAACACCGTCCCCAGCCTGTATTTAAAGGCAGGAGCCATTCATGGCTGCGTGCTATGCACACCAGAAAGCCCGCTGGTCTATATTGAGGATATTGGCCGGCATAATGCGGTAGATAAAATTGCCGGACATATGTTTTTAAACAATATATCAGGCAGCGATAAGATATTTTACACAACCGGCAGGTTGACCAGTGAAATGGTCATCAAAACAGTTTTGATGGGCATTCCGATCCTGGTCTCGCGTTCCGGCTTTACCCAAAAGGGCGTAGAGCTCGCCCAGCAGGCAGGTCTAACCCTTATCGGGCGGGCGCGCGGAAAGCGCTTTATCGCTCTTTCTGGTGCCAAGCGGATTATCTTTGACAGCCCGGATGAAGATGAAGATATAAAAAACGGGAAAATGGGCGATGCAGATTTGCATGAGAAAAGCTCTGCCCAACGGGCCTTTTATGATCAGAAAAGATAGTCAGATAAATTATGAATGAATACAGCAATATTGCCGTAGGGTTCCTGGCAGGCGGGTTGGCCAGGCGTATGGGTGGGCGCAATAAAGCCTTGCTGGAAATTGGTGGTCGCAGCGTGCTGGACTGGCAGCTGGCCGCAACCCGGCACCACCGCGTCCGGCTGATTAATGCCAATGGGAATGCCCCGCATTATCAGCCCTTTGGCTTGCCTATTATAGCCGATACTATCAGCGGTAATCCTGGTCCGCTTGCCGGTATTCTGGCCTGTCTGGATTATCTGGCTGAACAGCAGGAACAGGTATCCATGCTCCTATCCTGTGCCACCGATGCTCCCTTTATTCCGTCAGATTTAGCCGCCAGACTGTGGGCTGGTTTAGAGACAGAAAAAGCGGTACTGGCACAAGCCAGCTCGCATGGGCGCCGCCATCCGGTATTCGGATTATGGCCAGTTTCACAAAGAGCGCGCTTGCGCCAGGCGGTGCAAAACGAGGGCATCCGAAAAATCGATGATTTTACTGCCCTATATTCGGTAGCGGTCGTTGATTTCACCGAACAGCCAGATCCCTTTTTAAATATGAACACCCCAGAAGATATTACCCATGCACAGGCAGCCTTAACAAATAAACAGACGATATAGTATCCACCGGGAAAAGATTTTGGCAGCTCAGGCCCCTAATGCTAAAACATTCGCCTTTTTGCCATCTTCCTGTTAGATAACAGACAAGGTAAAACTTACCCCCATCCGGTCTGTTTGCGCTGTGAGGAGAGATGATTAGTGATGTCTGATAAAACAGACGAAATCGTAACCACGATGTTTGATGTATATCTGGGCGCCCTTCAGGATTTGAAGGGGCGTTGTGATGCAGAATTGCGCGCAGCACGCGACTTGATTCTGTCGGCACCGGGTAGTGTCATTGTCTGCGGCATGGGTAAATCCGGGCTGGTAGGGCGCAAGATATCTGCCACGCTTTCTTCAACAGGCACGCCGTCGGTTTTTCTGCATCCAGCCGAAGCGATGCATGGCGATTTGGGCATTGTTCGCAAGGGCGATGTGATGATCCTTATCTCTTATTCTGGTGAAACCGAAGAAATTGTGCGGCTTTTGCCAGCCTTGCGGCGGCTAGAGGTGAAAATTATCGCCATTGTCGGCCAGGTTAATTCTTCTCTTGGCAAGGCAGCTTCTATCTGTCTGGATGCGGCGGTGGATAAAGAAGCTTGTCCTTTAAACCTCGCGCCAACCACCTCTACCTTGACAACTCTGGTGTTAGGCGATGCGCTGGCGATAGTGCTGATGCAGGAGCGCGGCTTTAAGTCTGTGGATTTTGCCGCAACCCATCCGGGCGGCAAGCTTGGCAAAAAGCTGTTAAATACGGTTGGGGATGTCATGCGCACCCATGATTTGCCTTTTGTGCGCCCTGATACGCCTATGACAGATGTTATTTTGGCTATGACCGAAGGGCGGCTAGGGCTGGCGCTGGTTGGCGAGGCGGATAATCTGCTTGGCATCATCACCGATGGTGACTTGCGCCGCATGCTTGTTGAAGGGGGCAATCTGACAGACACGCTAGCCAGCCAAATAATGAACCCCGCCCCGCAAACCATATCCTCTGCTACGCCGCTTGGTGATGCAGAAGAGGTGATGGCCGATGCCAGAATTCAATGTCTGGTCGTCACAAATAGTGATGGTGTGGTAGCCGGCGTTATCCAGATATTCTAGCTGCGGGTTAGGGCTGATGAAAATGCTGGATAAGCTGTCTGATTTTGATTTTGAATTGCCGCCAGAAGCGATAGCACAAAAACCCTCTGTGCCGCGTGAGGCCGCAAAGCTGTTATATCCGCATGCAGGCAAATTACAGGATCATAGGATCGCTGATTTGCCTGTTCTGTTGCAGCCAGGCGATTTGCTGATTGTAAATAACACCCGCGTCATACCTGCCCAATTGGTTGGGCGCAAAGGGGCGGGGCGTATTCGCATGACCCTGCATAAACGGCTGGGGCCGGATAGCTGGCAAGCCTTTGCCAAACCAGCTAAAAAATGCACCCCCGGCAGTGTGATAGAATTTGAAGCTGGATTTTCTGCTGAAGTGCTGGAAAAGCTGGAAGATGGCGCGGTTAATCTGCGGTTTAATCTGTCTGGTACCGCTCTTGAAAGCGCTATTGAGGGGGTTGGGGCAATGCCGCTGCCACCCTATATCAAGCGGCCGGATGGCGCAGATGATGCAGATAAATCAGATTATCAGACGGTTTTTGCACGCCATACCGGGGCAGTTGCCGCGCCTACGGCCGGTTTGCATTTTACAGATAGCTTGAAAAACCAGCTGATAGCTAGGGGAATAGGTTTTAGCGAGGTCACCTTGCATGTAGGGGCAGGGACTTTTCTGCCAGTGAAAACAGAAGCGATTGCCAAGCATAAGATGCATTCTGAATGGGGCGAGGTTAGCAGCGATACAGTTGCTGCCATCATGCAAACTCGCGCGGCTGGCGGGCGGGTTACCTGTGTTGGCACGACCAGCTTGCGGATATTGGAGGCGGCCTATCAGGCACATGGAAGGCTGGCGCCTTTTTCGGGAGAGACAGATATTTTTATCACCCCTGGCTATCAATTTGGGGTGGTGGATATGTTGCTAACCAATTTTCACCTGCCGCGCTCTACCTTATTGATGCTGGTCAGCGCCTTTTCAGGCCATAGCCAGATTTTATCTGCCTATCATTATGCGATTGAACAGGGATATCGCTTTTTTAGCTATGGAGATGCCTGTCTGCTGAGCTGTACCAGCAAAGCAGCCTCTCCTCAGAAGCCTGAATGAAAACCCAGATATATGGGCTAACGCGGAGCTTGGTTTATGACAAATACTCGCCCAGAATTTGATTTCACGGTTCAAGCACGCGATGGTAGAGCGCGGCGCGGTGTGGTGCAAACCGCATGGGGAGCTGTGGATACGCCGGTATTCATGCCAGTTGGCACGGCGGCCTCTGTGAAGGCGATGATGCCGTGGCAGGTTGCAGAAACGGGCGCACAAATCATTCTATCCAACACGTATCATTTGATGTTGCGCCCTGGTGCAGATCGGATTGAAAGGTTGGGCGGCGTGCGCAAATTAATGGGGTGGGATGGCCCGCTTTTGACAGATTCTGGCGGGTTTCAGGTGATGTCTCTTGGCCCTTTGCGAAAGATTGATGAAGAAGGCGTAACCTTTAAATCGCATCTGGATGGCAGCCGCTATAAATTAACACCAGAAAGCTCTACACAGATTCAGCATAAGCTGGATGCGACTATTACTATGGCGTTTGATGAATGTACGCCCTATCCATGTAGCAAGCAGGAAGCTGAAGAAAGCATGGCACTTTCCATGCGATGGGCAGAACGATCCCGCACCGCCTTTGTGCAGCGTACCGGCTATGGGCAGTTTGGTATTGTGCAGGGGTCCGTGTTTGAAGATTTACGCCAGCAGTCAATAAAAGCGCTTACTGATATCGGCTTTGAGGGCTATGCCATTGGCGGGTTAGCTGTTGGTGAGGGCCAGGAGCTGATGTTTCAGACACTGGATTTTGCCACGCCGATGATGCCAGAAGATAAGCCACGCTATTTAATGGGGGTTGGCAAGCCTGCGGATATTGTTGGGGCGGTAATGCGGGGGGTGGATATGTTTGATTGCGTGCTGCCGACCCGGTCCGGGCGCACCGCACAGGGCTTTACCCGAAGGGGGGCTGTGAATATTCGCAATGCCCGCCATAGCGAGGATACACGCCCTTTGGATAGCGCCTGTGGGTGTCCTGCCTGTACAAAATTTAGCCGAGCCTATCTGCATCATCTGTTCAAAGCAGACGAAATTCAGGGCTTGATGCTGTTAACCTGGCATAATTTGACCTATTATCAGGATTTGATGGCTGGCTTGCGTTTGGCGATTGAACAGGGGCGGCTGGACGATTTTGCGGCTGAGTTTGAACAGCAGCAGGCACGCGGGGATATCGACGAGCTGCGATAGGGATAATGGCAAAAAACACCATATCAGCGGATGTAAAAGACTGGATTGCAACAATTGGGCGCAGTTATGGTTTTGATAGCTGCCAGATTACCAATGCCCGCTTGCCAGCACAAATCGGCTCTGGCCTGGATGCGTTTATAGAGGCCGGTCATCATGGTGATATGGGCTGGCTAGAGACCACACGGCCACGCCGTTACAGCCCGAATGCGATGTGGGAAGATGCCCAAACAGCGATTATTTTTGGCTGTAATTACGGGCCAGATCATAATCCGCTGGATACGCTGGACGATAGGGAAAAAGCCAATATATCGGTTTATGCGCGCGGGCGGGACTACCATGATGTTCTAAAGGGCCGGTTAAAACAGATCGCCTCGCAATTACACGCAAATACAGGCTGGCAGGTTAAAATCTTTGTCGATACTGCCCCTTTGATGGAAAAGCCGCTTGCCGCACAGGCCGGGCTGGGCTGGCAAGGCAAACATACCAATCTGGTTTCGCGGGAATATGGCTCATGGCTGTTTCTGGGCTCTATTTTGACCAGTGGTTATCTGTCAGCAGATACACCGGCTAGTGATAGTTGCGGCAGTTGCACAGCCTGTCTGGATATTTGTCCGACCAATGCGTTTCCTGCCCCCTACAAGCTGGATGCCAGGCGTTGTATCTCTTATCTGACGATTGAATTTGATGGGCATATCCCGCTGGAATTTCGCCGGGCGATGCAAAATCGTGTTTTTGGCTGTGATGATTGTCTGGCGGCCTGTCCATGGAATAAATTTGCTTCAGCCTCGCAGGATATCAAGCTGGCCTCAGGCGATAGGCCCCTGCCGGAAATATCAGCCTTGCTCTGTTTTGATGAAGCCGAATTTCGGTCCTATTTTTCGAAAACGCCGGTGAAACGCACTGGTTATATACGGTTCTTGCGAAATGTGCTGATAGCGGCCGGTAATGCAAATGCGCCTGACCTGATACCGCTGATAACGCCCTATCTGGTGCATGAGGATGCGCGTGTGCGGGCCATGGCGGTGTGGGCGTTGTCCTGTTACCTGGATAAACAAAGCCTGGCCAGGCTATCTCCAGCCGATGAGACAGACGAGACGGTCGCCGCAGAATGGCAAAACGCCCTGTCCTAATACGATAGGAACAGGGCGCTTTTTTAAAAGGTGGTGTGGTAAGGCCCGGCTAGTATAGCTGGCCATTATGCCTGGCGGTTATGCCTAGCTGTTGTGCCTAGCTGTTGTGATAACCACGCTCGCCATGCTGGGCAATATCCAGACCTTCAACCTCTTCATCATCTGTTACCCGCAGACCGCCAAACACACCAGCAATCTTCAGGATGGCGTAGCTGGCAATCGCAGTCCAGATAACGGTGATGGCAACACAAATTGCCTGAACAGAGAATTGTGAGGCAATGCTAACCCCTTCTGCAAGGCCGAGACCTGAGAACGTATCGGTGGCCAGAACCGCGACCAAAAGGCTGCCTAGAATACCGCCAACACCATGCACAGCAAACACATCCAGGCTATCATCGATATTCAGACGATTGCGGATAATATCTACCGCTACATAACAGAAATAACCGCCAACCAGGCCAAGAATGATGCCGCCTGGAACGCCAATAAAGCCAGACGCAGGGGTTACTGTTGCCAGACCCGCTACCATACCGGTGGCAATACCAACCAGCGATGGACGACCAAATTTCTTCCACTCAATAACCATCCAAACCAGAGAGGCAACCGCAGCTGAAATATGGGTAACCAGCAATGCCATACCCGCACCGCCGCCCGCTGCCAGCGCCGAGCCACCATTAAAGCCAAACCAGCCAACCCACAGCATACAGGCCCCGATCATCGTCAGAACCGGGCTATGTGGCGGCTGAACAGCTGATGGGAAGTTACGGCGACGACCAATCACCACAGCCGCAACCAGGGCTGCAGTACCTGCGGTAGCGTGCACCACAATGCCGCCAGCAAAATCCATGACACCCATCGCGGCCATGAAACCGCCGCCCCATACCCAATGGGTAACCGGTGCATACACAACCAGCAGCCAAAGGCCAGAGAATATCAGCACTGCAGAAAAGCGAATACGCTCTACATAGGCACCGATAATCAATGCAGGTGTGATCACCGCAAAGGTCATCTGGAATGCGCCAAACAGGCTTTCTGGAATGGTGCCTGACAGGCTGTCGACGGTAATGGCTGACATAAACAGATTACCTAGATCGCCGATATAGGCGCCATCCCCTGAAAAGGCGAGCGAGTATCCCGCGACCACCCATAGCACAGACATCAAACACGCAATGGCGAAATGATGCATCAGCACAGAAACAATATTTTTAGGCTGTACAAGACCGGCATAAAACAGTGCCAATCCAGGCAATGTCATAAACAGCACCAATGCGGTAGCTGTTAAAATCCAGGCAGTGTCCCCTGAATCTACGCTAGCAAATGCCAAGCCCGGCCAGATGATAAGGCCGATCGCCGCTAGCAATCCTTTTACTCCATTCGGCATGATAATCCCCAAAATTAAACCAATTGAACAAAATTTGCGCCAGTCTAGTGATTCCATTTCGTGCCGCTAGCCTGTGTTTTGAAAACTGTCACAAAGAAGATATTTGACTAAAAATTAGGCATCAAAATATCTTTATGCATAAAATCTACTCAAAATATGCATGTATATAGGCCTTTTAGCCTGTATTTTGGGCATTGGAAAAAGGTGAGGCAGGTAAAGAGATCCTTTTAGAGAAAATATAGAATCATCTGTAATCTTGCGCTGGCGGGG
>JBMHCK010000101.1:0-7946 GCA_049889955.1 Puniceispirillaceae bacterium (SeqCode) | reverse complement strand
CGAAAGCCGGAAATTTCCTGCTCGTTCTTACAAGCCTTACGGGCTAATAGCGGTTCCTGGCGCAAAACAATCTCTAGCCCTGCTTGAACCAGCACGCCGTGCATCGCCACTGGCAAGCTGGCCGGATCACACGAAATCCTGGCCCCCTTAAAACCTGCCAGATAGCCAGCAACTTCATCGAATGCCAGCACCTGATAGCCAGCCTCTTGTAAGACAGAACCGCCGCCGATAAAGACCAAATCGCCATCATCACCCAGCAGCCCAAAACATAAATGAAACGGGGTGTACTGCAAATCACGGCCACGAATATTTGCCAGCCAGTTAACGCAATCAGGGGCAGTAATCAGGCTAAAGCGGCACCCTGCCTGATGCAGCTCTTCTGCGGCTTCTGCCTGTTTCTGGCTTGCAGATTGCCCGGTTATATCCTCATCCAGAATAAAAATATCAGTGCTGTCACTAGCTGGTCGATTCTGCCAAACCTCATTTAGCGGGTTTGTCCTACATCCAACCCAGCTAATTTCTGCACCCCCTAGCTTGAGGGGCAGTTTTTCCAAGCCGCCGACGCTCACAGACCAGCTGTCATATCCCAGCCTTACCTGTCCTGTAGCCTTTTGCTCTGCCATCCATTGCGCCAATGTTTTTTCGGCACTATCAAAACTTTGATACAGGCTGGCATCGGTTTGTTGGGCGATTTGTAGACGATACCTGCCATCGGTAAACAGCCCGGCTACCTGGTCCAGAATAAGGCCAATTCCAGCCGATCCGGTGAAGCCGGTAAGATAGGCCAGATATTCATCTTCCTCGCGGACTTCCTCGCCTTGAAACCTGTCCGCTCTGGTCAGGTAAAACCCGTTCAAATCCCTCGATTTCAATACATCCCTTAGCTGGCTTAGTCTGGCATCTGCCTGATTATCCATTGCATCGGACCTTTGTGTCATGTGCTCGCCCTTTTGCGACGTGATACCAATATCAGGCACGACCATTCACCGATAATAATATGTCGCTGCAGGCGCATCCCGCGGGGTAGATAGGCTTGCATGACCCAATTCACCTGACGTGTTAGCAAACCAGACAGGATAAGCTGGCCATGGCTGGCCAGATGAGCAGTTAGTCCAGCCGCCATCAGGCGCAATGGCCGGGCAAGGATATTGGCAAAGATAAGGTCATACGGCCCGGCACGCGATACCGCCCGATTGGAAAACCCTGCGGAGAGTACCGTTTTCATTTGCCGCGGCGATATTTTATTTAGCTGCCGGTTCTGGGCAGCGGTACGTACAGATATCGCATCATTATCTGCGGCCATTACATTGGCACCTGGAAATTGATGGCTGGCCGCTATCGCCAGAATAGCACTGCCGCATCCCATATCCAGAATGGCTTTGGGGCGGCGCTTTTGCTGTTTACTATCACTTAATGCCAGCAAGCACCCATGTGTTGTTGGATGCGTGCCAGACCCAAAGGCCTGAGCGGCGTCGATCAATAGGGGCGTTAAGGTTTGCGGTGGCGGGGTGGTGATATGGCTGCCATAAATCCAGAACCGGCCAATAGATAATGCCGGGAAACTTTTTCTATTTTCTGCCAACCAATCATGTTCAGCGATAAATTCCAGTACAATATCTGCGTCATCTGGTGCGGTAAGCGCGCGCGCCACAATCGCACGGAGTTCTGTTTCATCTGGTTTGTCCTGAAACCAGACTTGCAGCTTTTTTTGTGTACTGTCATGTGCCTCAACAGACATCGCCTCTGGCGCAAATAGCGCATCAATCGCTGTTTCCAGCGGTACCAGATTTTCAAGACTGGTGACCGTTAACAGCCAATATCCAGCATTATCGCTGTGTGTTTCCATATCTGCTGGCTCTGTGTTTATCTGTTTGCTCATCTCGTGCCAGCTTTGTTAATTGGTTTGATCTGGCAAGCTGACAAAGCTGGCCACAACCTTTTTCAAGCCGGCCTTATCAAAGGCGATTTCCAGCTTGTCTGCATCTACCAGCTCGACACTGCCCATGCCAAATTTCTGGTGAAAGACGCGCATTCCTTTTTCAAAATTATGCCGCCCCTTATCAGGCAACCAGCCATCGCGATCACGTTGCGGAGCGCCCGGACTGCTATTTTTGGGGCCACTATTTTGCTGGCCGGCAATCTGGCGGCTGGCCATACGCCCCCATCCAGGTCCATAGCCTGGCTTGCCAACCCGGCCACCAACATCACCTAGCATGACCGGTTCCGCCCGGCCAAGACCCAGCCCTTGAGCCATATCTTCTTCAATATGCTCGGCTGGCAGCTCGGCAATAAACCTAGACGGGATAGAGGACTGCCACAGGCCATGAATACGCCGATTAGCGGTAAAGCTGATATAGACATTTTTGCGCGCCCGCGTGATGCCAACATAGGCAAGGCGGCGCTCTTCTTCCAGGCCAGCCCCACCATTTTCATCCAGCGATCGCTGGCTGGGAAATACCCCCTCTTCCCATCCGGGCAAAAAGACCGTGTCAAATTCCAACCCCTTGGCCGCATGCAGGGTCATCAGCGACACCTCACCCTCATCCGAGCTGGCCTCATTATCCATTACCAGCGAGATGTGCTCTAAAAACCCGCCAAGCGTGTCAAACGGCTCCATCGCGGTAATCAATTCTTTCAGATTTTCCAGACGGCCAGGCGCATCAGGGGATTTATCTGCCTGCCACATGCCGGTATAGCCAGATTCATCCAGCACTTCCTGGGCAAATTCAGAAGGCAGCATACTGTCTTTTTTCTGATACCAGCTGGCAATTTGCTGGCAGAAATCCGCCAGCGCTCGCCGCGCTTGCGGGCGCAACTCGTCACTATCTGCAAGGGCGCCTGCAGCGGCAAGAAGCGGGGTCTGCATGCTTCGCGCCAAATGGTAAATCTGTTGCAGGCTAGCTGTGCCCAAACCGCGTTTGGGCGTGTTGATAATCCGCTCAAAGGCCAGATCATCTGCTGGCTGGTTAATCAGCCGCAGATAGGCCATCGCATCGCGAATTTCTGCACGCTCATAAAAGCGTGTCCCCACAACCTTATAGGGCAGGCCAATTGCCAGAAAGCGTTCTTCGATTTCTCTGGTCTGGAACCCGGCGCGCACCAGAACCGCAATTTGGTTTAAATCATAGCCATCCCCCATCAACCCCTCAATGGATGAGGATAGGGTGCGGGCTTCTTCCTGGCCATCCCAATAGCCAGATACCTTTATCAAATCCCCTTCTGCATCGGCGGTATACAGGGTTTTTCCCAAACGCTGTTCATTATGGGCAATCACCGCAGAGGCTGCCGATAAAATATGTCCGGTAGAGCGATAATTTTCCTCTAGCCGAACCGTCTTTGCGCCCTGATAATCGCTTTCAAACCGCAGAATATTACCAACTTCTGCCCCGCGCCAGCCATAAATTGACTGGTCATCATCGCCAACACAGCATAAATTTTGATGCCCCGCTGCCAGCAAGCGCAGCCATAGATATTGTGCGACATTGGTATCCTGATATTCATCCACCATAATATAGGTCAGGCGGGACTGGTAATCACGCAGTACATCTTCATGCTCGCGAAAAATGGTCAGCATATGCAACAGCAGGTCACCAAAATCCACCGCATTTAGGGTTTTCAGCCGTGCCTGATACAGCCCATATAGTTCGGCAGCACGCCCATTGGCAAAATCACTTGCCTCTGCTGCCGATACTTTGGCCGGCACCAGGCCACGATCTTTAAAGCCGCTAATAATCCCTGCTAGCATCCGCGCAGGCCAGCGCTTTGGATCAATCTGCTCTGCATCCAGCAGCTGTTTTAGTAACCGTATTTGATCATCACTATCCAAAATGGTGAAATCAGATTTCAAACCTACCAATTCTGCATGACGGCGCAACATCCGCGCCGCGATAGAATGGAAAGTCCCCAGCATTACCTGTTCAGCCATCGGCCCTACCAGTCGCAGGATACGGGCTTTCATCTCGCGGGCGGCCTTATTGGTAAAGGTAACCGCCAGAATATTCCATGGGGCGGCTTTGCGGGTCGCTACCAGCTGGGCCAGCCTGGCCGTCAATACACGGGTTTTACCTGTCCCAGCCCCGGACAGGACCAGTAGGGGTCCATCCAGACTGGTAACCGCCTCGCGCTGAGGGGCATTCAGCCCCTGTAGCCATGGCCCCTCTGGCATCTGAGTTGCAGATGGGCTGGCCGATGCCGGTGTTTGCACAGATGGCGGCGTTTGGGAAGGATCAACAGGATAGGACAAAAACGCCTCGCGAGAATCAAATAGCTGTAATTAAAGATATAGGAGCAAAACAAGGGCTTGGAAAGCCTGTTCTGAGACATCTTTTTTAGCATAAAACCATACCAAATAACCAGCCACAGCCACGCTGTCCTGTAATGTCAAAAAATTATCAATACCGATTTTCTGCAGTAATACTGGTGAAACCTATTGAAAAATCTTCAAAAAATCAAAGCTATGAGGCACATAGAAAAATCTGGAGACGGGGTTGAACCGCCATCCAGGGTTAGGCACCAAAGCTAATTGCACCAGTTATGCTTGCATCTGCTCTCCAGCAGGTTTAATTTATGCCGCGAAACAGGCAAAAGCCATGGATGAGACAGGCGATGATAGCATTCCATCACCAGATTAAGACCAGAATTACGGCTTATTCAAAAATTGTTATCCGCACGGGGATGCTGTTTGGTGTTGCCGCGCTTGTCGCCGGGTGTGCTGCCACCTCTCAAACAGACGAACAGGCAGGTCGGGATGATCCCTATGAACAGGCTAATCGGTCTGTGTTTGCATTTAATCTTGGCATTGATGATTATGTGCTAGAGCCAGCTGCCAAAGCCCTGCGGACCACCCCGCCAGAAGTACAGACGGCACTACGCAATCATGTTGAATGGGCCAGCATGCCAAAGACAGCGGTAAATTCTGCGCTACAGGGCAAGGGCGAGAACGCGGCCATTGCTACGCTAAACTTTGCTATTAACAGCCTTACTTTAGGTCTTGTAGATTTAATGGAAGGCGAGGAAAAGCCTGAACCAGAAGATTTTGGCCAAACTCTGGCTAGCGCAGGTATGCAGGAAGGCCCCTATATTGTGGCCCCATTTTTAGGCAGCCATACTAGCCGTTCCCTTATTGGCTGGGGCGTTGATTTTATCACCAACCCTTATGGCCAGCTAACCGCCGGAGCGCCGAACAGTGTTCGCACTGCCTCTATACCGGTATCTGTGACCTCTATCCGCGCTACCTATTTTGATGCGATCAATGATGTGAAATATAACAGTCTTGATCCCTATGCACGGGCGCGCTCTGCCTATTATCAACAGCGTGACGGCCTGTTGCGTAACAATCTGCCAGCCGAAGACGGCGATGCAGACTTTGATAGTTTTTTCGAATAAGGTGACGCTATTATGACCAGCGCTGTTACTGCCCGGATGAAACGGGGTCTGTTTACTCTTTTAACTGCCAGCCTTGTTTTTACTGGCCTGTTTTTTACCAGCCTGTTTTTTCCTGGTGGATGGATAAAAACCGCTTCGGCAGAACGGCTGACCATTGCTGAAAATCTGGTTAGCGAGTTACTGACAGAATTAGAAGACATTGAAGCAAAAAGCACTGCCCTCAGCACGGAAGCGCGTAAAGAGCGCCTGACCAGCATCATGGATACTTACTTTGATGTGGAGGGGATTACCCGCTTTACCGCTGGGCGTTATTGGCGGGCCGCCTCTAAAGAACAGCGCCAAACCTATAGCGAGCTGTTTCGCGGGGTCTTGCTATCTGAAGCCAGCAATCGGTTTGAGCAAATCCTGAATTTCAGCTTTACGCCAACAAATGCCCAAGCCAGAGGGGATAAGCTTATTCTGGTTACCGGCATTGCCAGAGATCAATCCGGCCAGATTCCGGATACTGAAATTATCTGGCGGCTATCTGCCCAAAAAGGCAAGCCTATCCAGATTATTGATTTAGAGATTGAAAATATCTCGATGCTGAAGACACAGCAGGATGAAAACACCGCCCTTATCAAACGCAATGGCGGAGATTTTTCGGCCCTGATTGATGCGATGCGGGTGCGCCTGGAAAGTGTGAACAGCCAAACCGCTAATTAGGGACAGGCGTGCTCGCACCGTCTCCAATACCGCTATACTGACCTTATTTTATCAGTAATCTTTGCGCTATCCGTGCCGCAATTAGCGCCCCAATTAGCGTGTAATTGGCTTGTAACGGATACGGGTTGGCTGGTTGGCATCGGCGCCCAGACGGCGCTTTTTATCTTCTTCATAGGCCTGATAATTGCCTTCAAACCATTCCACATGGCTGTTGCCTTCAAAGGCAAGGATATGGGTTGCGATGCGATCCAGGAACCAGCGATCGTGACTGATAACAACCGCACATCCGGCAAATTCCAATAACGCTTCTTCAAGGGCGCGTAGCGTGTCTACATCAAGGTCGTTGGTAGGCTCATCGAGCAGCAACACATTGGCCCCGCTTTTCAGCATTTTTGCCAGATGAACACGGTTACGCTCGCCGCCTGATAGCTGGCCTACCCGCTTTTGCTGGTCACTGCCTTTAAAATTAAACAGGCTAACATAAGCGCGTGATGGCATGGTTCGGTTCCCAAGCTGTAATTCATCCAGCCCATCGGAAATTTCCTCCCAAACGGTTTTACCATCATCCAGCGCATCACGTGACTGGTCCACATAGCCCAGCTTTACGGTTTCCCCCAGCCGCATGGACCCGCTATCCGGGGCTTCCTGATTGGTCAGCATTTTAAACAGCGTGGATTTACCTGCCCCGTTCGGGCCAATAACCCCGACAATACCGCCTGGCGGCAGACGGAAGCTTAAATCCTCTACCAGCAATTTATCGCCAAAGGCTTTTTCCAGCTGTTCTGCCTCGATAACAATATCGCCCAGACGCGGACCAGCCGGAATAGAAATTTTCGTGGTCTCATTGCGAGCTTCTTTATCCTGCTCCAGCAGCTTTTCATAAGCTGACAAACGCGCCTTTGATTTGGACTGCCGCGCCTTTGGGGCAGAACGCACCCAATCCAACTCGCGTGATAGCGATTTTACCCGGCTATCTTCAGCTTTTCCTTCCTGTTCAAGGCGCTTTTGCTTTTGTTCCAGCCAGCCAGAATAATTGCCCTGATAAGGGATACCCGCTCCGCGATCCAATTCCAAAATCCAGCCTGCCACCTCATCAAGGAAATAGCGATCATGCGTGATGGTTACAACGGTACCTGGGAAATCATGCAAAAAACGCTGTAGCCAGGCAACAGATTCGGCGTCCAGATGGTTAGTTGGTTCATCCAGCAACAACATATCAGGCGCACTCAGCAACAATTTACACAATGCCACCCTGCGACGCTCACCACCAGACAGGACGCTGACATCTGCAGTGCCATCTGGCACGCGCAAGGCATTCATCGCAATTTCAGCCTTGCGTTCCAAATCCCAACCATCGATTGCATCAATCTGCTCTTGTAATTCGGCTTGCTCGGCAATCAGATCATTCATTTCATCATCGGTAAGCTCTTCGGCAAAACGCGCGCTAACCTCATTAAATCTGTCGACAAGCTCCTTTGCCTGGCCCATGCCAGACAGCACATTACCGGCAACATCCATGGTAGGATCCAGCTCTGGTTCCTGTGCCAGATATCCAACTTTCAGGCCATCTGCTGGCCAGGCTTCCCCAGAGAATTCTGTTTCAATGCCAGCCATAATTTTCAGCAAGGTTGATTTACCGGCCCCGTTCAGGCCTAGCACCCCGATTTTTGCGCCTGGCAAAAATGACAGGCTAATATCCTTTAAAACTTCCTTGCTACCTGGCCATGCTTTACCCAGCTTGTGCATTGTATAGACATATTGTGTGCTTGCCATAATTGAGACATTCCTTATACCGAGGTGGGGCCTGATTTTCAGGAGTTTTACATGTGTTCCTGTCATAGCGCAAAATGCAATAA
>JBMHCK010000100.1:0-5280 GCA_049889955.1 Puniceispirillaceae bacterium (SeqCode) | reverse complement strand
CGGTCTTTCCAAATCTGGCGCCCGGACCGTCATCAAAAACGCGAAACAGATTTCCGTGATCGCGCAGCCAAGCAAGGGGTGCCGCGCCTCACCCTTGGTCGGCGCCAGTCACCCGGAGAGCAGTAATGGCAGAGTCCAGCTTGCATATCCCGGTCATGCTGGACGAGGTCATCACCGCCCTCACCCCTTCGGCTGGCAAGCAGTTTATTGATGCCACCTTTGGCAATGGCGGCTATTCCAAAGCCCTGTTGGATGCTGCAGATTGCCAGGTTGCCGCCATAGACCGGGACCCCGATGCCATTCGGCGCGGCCAGCCTATGATAGAGGCCTATTCTGGGCGTTTTCGCCTGATGGAAGGTCCGTTCTCGCAAATCGCCAGCCTGTGTGCTGATGCCAATATCCAGAAGGTGGATGGGATTGTCTTTGACCTTGGCGTGTGTTCTACCCAGCTGGATGAAGCCGAGCGCGGCTTTTCCTTTCGCAGCGATGGCCCCTTGGATATGCGGATGTCGCAGCAAGGGCGCGATGCCAGCGATATTGTGAATGATCTGGATGAGTCAGAGCTAGCCGATATTATCTGGCGGTTTGGCGAGGAACGTGCCTCACGCCGAATTGCCAAAGCGATTGTCCGCGCCCGCCTGGATGCGCGCATAGAGCGCACCAGCCAGCTGGCAGATATTGTGCATTCGGTGATGCCGCGTCCAAAGCCAGGTCAGGCTGATAGCGCTACCCGCACCTTTCAGGCCTTGCGTATCTTTGTGAATGGCGAGCTGGATGAATTGGAAATGGCGCTGGCGGCTTGCGAGGATTTGCTGGCCCCAAACGGTGTGCTGGCGATTGTCAGCTTTCATTCACTGGAAGATCGCATCGTCAAAAGCTTTTTGAACATAAAAAGCGGAAACATCCCTGCCCCCTCGCGCCATCGCCCGGATATACGTGTGGGGACGCCCGCACTTTATGCGCTCGCGCCGCGTAAACCTGTCCTGCCTTCAGAGAGGGAAGTAAATCTGAATGCCCGTTCGCGTTCAGCAAAATTACGTATTGCGCGGCGGCTTGCCGATACAGCCCCGGATAAGGAGAGCGCCTAGATGCTTCGCGTTATTCTGATTTTATCATTTGTTCTGGCGGTTAGTGGCAGTGCGCTATATATGACCAAATTATCGGTCGATGGGCGCTATGACAGGTTAAGCCAGCTTCAGGCGGAAATTAAAGCTGCGGAAAATCGGGCAATCATCCTCGAGGCGGAATGGGCCTATCTCAGCCGTCCGGACAGATTGCTGAATTTATCTTCCTCCCTTTTATCCATGCGCCCGATTACCCGCGACCGTGTGTTGCCGCTGGAATCTATCCCGTTGCGCCAACCAGAAGATAGCACTGGCACTAGGGGGGATGATGCGAGATAACCTGACCCCTAAAACCCCGAAAACAGGCATTATGCCCGCCTTATGGCGCCGGGTTTGGCCATCGCGCCCTGACCCGGATAAATCGCGCCGGGTGGCTAGGGCGCGCCTGTTGGTGGCAGGGGCGGTGGCGACCAGCTGTTTTATGGGCATCAGCGCCAAGGCGGTATGGCTGGCAAGCGGGCATGACGCGTTCAAATCTGCACAATCGCAAGCGCAAACCAAAGCATCTCGCGGGGCTATCTATGACCGAAAAGGGCGGCTATTGGCCAGCACCCTGCCGGTTATGCGCCTGCATCTGGACCCAAAAATGGTCCTAAACCCGTTTGAAGTTGCCGAAAAGCTGGCCCCGCTTGTGCCAGGCAAATCAGAGGAAGATATTTTGCAAGCCTTGCGCCGCAAGAGCCGCTATGTGGAGCTGGATAGAAAAATTACCCCTGCCCGCCATGCAGCGATTATGCGGCTGGGCCTGCCAGGGGTGAATATCACCGCTACCTCTTTGCGCAGCTATCCGCATGCCGCAGAAGCCGCCCATCTGGTTGGTCAGGTAGATAGAGACGGTCATGGTATCGCAGGCATAGAAAAAAGCCTGAATGAAATACTGGCTAGCGGCGAGGATGTGCATCTATCCATTGATTTAGGGGTTCAGGCGATTGTCCGCCAATCTATCGCCCATCAGATTGAGCGCTTTGAAGCGGTTGGCGGGGCCGGCCTGGTCATGGATATGAAAAATGGCGAGATTATCAGCCTTGTTTCCCTGCCAGATTATGATCCTAACCAATATGCCCGTGCCAGCGATGATGCGCGGTTTAATCGTGCCACCAAGGGCGTATTTGAAATGGGCAGTATTTTCAAGGTCCTGAATACCGCCATCGCTCTGGAAAGTGATATGGCGTCGCTTGGCTCTTCTTATGATGTGTCAAAGCCGATGTATGTTTCCGGCTTTCCTATTCGCGATTATCGCCCGCGCAATCGCGCGTTGAACTTGTCTGAAGTGCTGGTCTATTCCTCAAATATCGGGTCAGCAAAAATTGCTGAGGCGATCGGTCCTGTCCTGCAACGCAGCTATATGGAAAAGCTGGGCCTGTTAAACCGCCCATCGCTGGAATTGCCTGAAACCTCGCAACCTCTTATCCCGCGTAAATGGGGACGCCTGACCACCATTACCGTCTCTTATGGATATGGGTTATCCGTATCGCCTGTTCATGCCGCAGGGGCGATGGCGGCGGCGGCTGGAAATGGGGAATTTATCGCCCCGACCTTATTGCGCCGCGCTCCGGATGATGTATTTGAGCGGACTCGTATTTTCTCGAGTGAAACAACCCGCAAAGTACGCTCTATGATGCGCCTTGTTGTCTCGCATAAAGATGGGACTGCCAATTTTGCAGATGCACCAGGCTATTTGGTTGGCGCTAAAACCGGATCGGCAGAAAAGCTGAAAAAGGGCGAACGCGGCTATAATAAAAAGGCCAATTTGACCTCGGTTGTCGCTGCCTTTCCTATTCACGACCCACGCTATCTGGTGTTTGTGATGGTGGACGAGCCAAAGCCACAAAAATTCTCGCATGGCTATGCTACCGCTGGCTGGGTCGCCGCGCCGGTAATCGCCGAAATTGTTAAAAAAGCAGCGCCTGTGCTGGGTGTTCTTCCTGTCGACATAAAGGCGCCAGAAATCCGCCAGAATCTTGAGCCAAATTTGAATATCGGCGGCAAGGGAGCTATTTTTGCATCTTTCTGATTTACTGACATATCTGCCATCTGCAGAACTGGTTACAGGTAGCCCGGACCAAATTATTACCTCGGTCAGCGCGAATTCTGCGTCTATTGCCGCTGGCGGGATATTTGCGGCATTGGCAGGCAGCAAACAAGATGGCCATAATTTTATCGAAGATGCGCTAAAGGCTGGGGCCACTGCTATTTTAAGTGACCAGGCCAGCCTATCCCTGCCAGAGGGGATTGCCCATATTCGCTCGGCAGATCCGCGTCATGATTACGCCCTTATCTGCGGGGTACTCAATCCAGCCCGTCCAGGCATGTTGGTCGGGGTTACCGGAACAAATGGCAAAACCTCTGTTGTGGAATATATGCGCCAGATTTGGACCCGTGCAACCTGGCCTGCGGCAACTATCGGCACGCTAGGGATTGCCTGTCCAGTAGACGAGCTGGCCAGCACCAGTACTAATTTAACAACACCCGCTGCTGAGCATCTATTCGCCCTGCTGCATAATTTGGCAAAATCCGGCATTACCCATACCGCCTTTGAAGCGTCTAGCCATGGGCTGGATCAAAACAGAATGGCTGGGCTGGGTGTCAATGTTGCTGTCTTTACCAACCTTAGCCGCGACCATCTGGACTGGCATGGTGATATGGAAAGCTATTGCGCAGCAAAAGCAAAGCTGTTCCATGATAATTTGCTAGATGGCGGCACCGCAGTGCTGAATGCAGATGATCCAATGGTGATGACCCTGAAAGATCAGCTGGCAGAACGGCAGATTGTTGTCTGGACGGTTGGCCATAATCCGCAAGCTGATTTCTGTATTCAGAATATAGAAACGCATCCTTTTGGGCTGGATGTTCAAATTACGGCAAAGGGAGAGGCCTTTCGGTTCCCGGTTGCGCTTTCCGGCACCTTTCAGGCCGTTAATGCGGTCATGGCAGCGGCAGCCGCCTATGCCTCTGGTATGCCATTGCAAGATTCCTTTGGTGCGTTGCCGGCCCTGACACCGGTTCGCGGGCGCATGCAGCCGGTTCATGGCCACCCTGAGGGCGCGCGAATTATTATTGATTTTGCCCATACGCCAGATGCGCTGGAAGCGGCCCTTATGGCCTTGCGAGCACAGACACCGGATAGTCTGAAAGTTGTGTTTGGCTGTGGCGGTGACCGCGATAGCGGCAAGCGCGAGAAGATGGGCGCCATTGCCGCCAAGCTGGCAGATCAGTTGATCATTACCGATGATAATCCGCGCAGTGAAGATCCTGCCGCTATCCGCGCGGAAATTAAAAAAGGCTGTCCAGATGCAGGGGAGATATCCCCGCGTGATGCAGCGATTAAATCCGCCATTGCCGGACTAGGTGCGGGCGATACTTTGCTGATCGCTGGCAAGGGTCATGAAACCTCTCAGATGATCGGCACAGAAACACTGCCCTTTGATGATGCCAGTGTGGCCCGACATGCCTTGAGCCAAATTTCTGGAAAGGAGACAGAATGAGCCTATCTGCACTTTCCCCGAATAAAATAGCCGAGATTTGTAACGGCTATTGGCTGAACGATAAAATGCCCGATTTTGTTCTGCATCGCGCGGTAATTGACAGCCGCGAGGTGACAGCAAACAGCCTGTTTATTGCACTGAAAGGCGCACAAACAGACGGGCATGAATTTCTGGCTAGTCTGGCGGGTGATACGCAACATGCCGCGATGGTGAAAACGCCAAATGCGGAAATTAACCTGCCGCAATTATGTGTTGGGGATGTTGAAAAGGGATTTCAGGCACTGGCAACATATATCGCCCATCATACCGAGGCGCGCAAAATTGCTGTCACCGGTTCGGTTGGCAAGACCGGCACCAAGGATATGATTGCAGAAATGCTGCAAAAAGCTGGCAAGGTGCATGCCACAAAGGGCAATCTTAACAATCATTTAGGTGTGCCATTAACGCTATCAGACATGGCCGGGGATACTGATTTTCTAGTGACAGAAATGGGCATGAATAGCGCTGGCGAGATAAATCTGCTGTCAAATATCGTTCGTCCGGATATCGCCATTATCACCCGTATTTCAAACGCCCATGCCGGCTTTTTCAATAATTTATCCGAAATTGCCGAAGCTAAGGCAGAAATCTTTTTAGGCACCGATGCCTCTGGTGTCGCTATCCTGCCACGC
>JBMHCK010000099.1:0-10100 GCA_049889955.1 Puniceispirillaceae bacterium (SeqCode) | reverse complement strand
ACCTGCATCAGGCAAGGCAAATACCTGTGCCGGATAAATCAAATCAGGATTATTTATCTGCCGGGCATTTCGTTTCAGAATATCCAGATAGCGAATCCCGCTGCCATAGGTGCGATAGGCAATTCGCCATAGCATATCCCCTTTTCGAATAATCACCATCTCACTGCCATCCAGCCCTACATTCAGCTGGGCGAGGTCCACATCTACCTGCGTGCTCAAGATAAGGCTGTTATCAACATCCAACAGATTTGCCTGAATTAACGCCATTCCAGATTGTGTAGCCGGAACCGAAATCTTTGTAGACCAATTCCCCTGCTCATCCAGGCTAACATCCGCAAAGCTCTGGCCAGCAAAAGACCCTGTGACCGCGGCCCCGCCATTGGATTTGCCCTTGATTTGCAGAATATTTTTCGCGCTCCAGCTAAGTGTGCCAATATAAATTTCCGGCGGCATCACCAGAATAGCGGTGACTTCTTTTTGGGCTTGAACTTGCTCGGCGCTCTCTTGGCTATCTGCAGGCTTTTCGGCAATATCAGCACTGGCCAGCTGATCCGGGGCAGATAAAATTTCCACCGCTGCATCATCACTCATCGGGACCAAAGCCACTAAGGGCTTTTCAGCTCCGCTGTCTGCCAGTTCAACCAGCACGCCGCGTTCGGTGCGAATAATCTGACCGTCCGGGCCAGTCATTTCAGCAACAATCAAATGGTTACCTGCGCCCAGCAGATCATCAGGTACCGCAACCCATTCTCCTTTACCATTAGATTGCGTGGTAACCAGAGGGGCGGTGCCATCCAATACCCGGATTTCTGTCTCGGGCGGGGCTGTTCCTGCGATAACAGCTGACCCATCCGGGCCAATACGTGCAATATTTATTATCAGCGGTAGAACCGTTCCAGCAGGCGGCGAAGCAGCGTCAGCAACCTCAGCCTGTTCAGCCTTGCCAGCTTGTAGCGTAGCCACATCTTGTTTGGGCGTTTCACGCTCTTCGGGGGTAGCTGGCGTCTCGGGGGCAATGACAGAGACATCTGTCTGGTTGTTATTACCAGAAGGATCGCTAGTGGAATAAAACATCCACGCAAGCGCCAACGCTGCCAATCCGCCGCCGCCCAGCAATAACAATCCCATAACTAGCCGCATTTTTTGCCTCCCCGCATCACCTAGCCTGAATTTCATTTCAATATGCTAGCGATGAAAACAACCTCTGACAATCTTTTCAGATAATTGTGTCTCTTTGCAAATTATCCAAATCAAGATAATTGAACAGCTTGGCATGGACGCCCCCCTGAAACGGGCATAAGATAGCTTGGGTCGGGTGTGAAGCATCCCTATGACAAGGCAATATGCCACGATAACAGACAGATATTATTTTTTATTATCCTTTAAGGTTTTTAGACATGAGACAGCTATGTGTTTTTGCTGGTGCCGCCAAGGGCATCCATGATGACTATGAGCGCGAATCCGAGCGGCTTGGCAGTATGTTGGCCGCCCGAAATTTCAGCATGATCTATGGCGGCGGCAGAACTGGCCTGATGGGAGCGTTTGCCAGAGGCGCAATTACCGCAGGCGGCCATGTCACTGGCATTATTCCACATTTTCTGGAATCGCTAGAGGTAGGCAATACCGATATTCAAAAGCTGTTGATTGTTGAATCGATGCATGAACGTAAAGCGACCATGTATAAGGATTCTGCTGGCTTTATTGTGCTACCAGGCGGGCTAGGCACGCTGGATGAAATGATGGAAGTTATGACATGGAAACAGTTGGGACTGTTAAAAGCGCCCGTGTTTGCAATGGATATTAATGGCTATTGGCAACCTTTGCTGGCGATGCTGGAACATGCCGGCCAGCAAGGTTTTGTCCATAATCGCGGTATCATTGATTTCCATGTTGGCAGCGACCCGGACCAGCTTGTTGATCTGATTGACCAGCATCTGGGGAAAAACCCTTCATAAAACCGGGTCTTGGCCTTGCGAAAATCTGCTAAAGACATTAAACAGGTCCGGTTGGAGACAAGTTAATGGGGCTTGTGTGATAGTCTTGTCACCCGCGATAAGCAAAAGGTGTTGAGCCAGTAACCGAGGTGAAAACGTAATGGCGAAGATCAAAGTAAAAAATCCGATCGTTGAGATGGACGGCGATGAAATGACCCGGATCATCTGGCAAAAAATCAAAGATAAATTAATCTTCCCATATCTGGATGTTGATTTAAAATATTTCGACCTTGGCATGGAAGCCAGAGATGAGACCGATGACCAAATCACCATTGATGCGGCAAATGCGACAAAGGAACATGGGGTTGCGGTAAAATGTGCGACCATTACACCGGATGAGGCACGGGTAGAAGAATTCGGCCTGAAGCGCATGTATAAATCGCCTAATGGCACCATTCGGAATATTTTGGGTGGTACGGTTTTCCGCCAGCCAATTATTTGCAGCAATGTACCGCGTCTGGTACCTGGCTGGACCCAGCCTATCGTTATTGGCCGTCATGCCTTTGGCGACCAATATCGTGCGACCGACATGAAAGTAAACGGCCCCGGCACGCTGACCCTGACCTTTCAGCCAGAAGATGGCAGCCCGGCAACCACCCATACCGTGTTTGATTTTCCAGATGGCGGCGTGGCGATGGCCATGTATAATCTGGACGAATCTATTCGCGGGTTTGCCCGTGCATGTATGAATTACGGGCTGGATTTGGGCTGGCCTGTATATCTTTCAACGAAAAACACCATCATGAAAGTCTATGATGGCCGCTTTAAAGACCTGTTCGAAGAAGTTTTTGAGACAGAATACAAAGCCAAGTTTGAAGCCGCTGGCATCACCTATGAACATCGCCTGATCGACGATATGGTCGCCTGTGCCATGAAATGGGAAGGCGGCTTTGTCTGGGCCTGTAAGAACTATGATGGCGACGTCCAGTCCGACACCGTAGCCCAGGGCTTTGGTTCTCTTGGGCTGATGACCTCTGTATTGATGACCCCGGATGGCAAAACGATCGAAGCCGAAGCAGCACATGGCACAGTAACCCGCCATTATCGCCAGCATCAGCAGGGCAAGGAAACTTCTACCAACCCTATCGCCTCTATCTTTGCCTGGACACGTGGCCTTAGCTATCGGGCGAAGTTTGACAATACACCAGAAGTTGCTGAGTTTGCAGAAACGCTGGAGCGGGTGTGTGTCGAGACAGTTGAAAAAGGCCAGATGACAAAAGATTTGGCACTACTAGTCAGCAGTGACCAACCTTATCTGACCACAGATGGATTTTTGGATGCGCTGGATGTTAATTTGCAAAAGGCGATGGCAAGCTAGCCAATAAAACCCTACATAATTTTATGTAAAAGCTAGTCATAACAATGTTATGGCTAGCTTTTTTATGCTGTTTATTAGCTGTTCAGGGCGCTGCGAACGGCATCAACCGCCGCCTGTGCCTTATCGGCATCTGGCCCGCCTGCCTGTGCCATATCCTTGCGCCCGCCGCCGCCACTACCGCCTACGGCCTGTGCGGCAAGCTTGACCAGTGCAACCGCGTCAAAATCTGCAACCAGATCATCACTGACCGATACCACGATAGAGGCTTTGCCCTCAAAGGCAGAGACTAGGCAAATCACTGTATGGCTGGCCCCCTGGCGCAAACTATCGGCCATAGGCTTTAGATCACGCGGCGGCGTATCGCCCAAAACTTTGCCAACAAAAGCAATATTGCCAATGCTTTCTGCCTGATTTTCAGCGCCGCCCCCGGTGGCCAGCTTTTGCCGTAGCGTAGTGATTTCTTTTTCCATACGCTTGCGATCTTCCAATAGCTGGCTAACCCGTTCTGATACATTCTCAGAAGAAGTTTTTAGCTGGGTAGCCACACCAGACAGCATCGCATCCCGCGCCGCCAGCCAGTTCAGGCCACTTTCATGGGCGCTTGCCTCAATCCGGCGCACCCCGCCAGCAACTGCGCTTTCGGAAATGATTTTCAGCAAGGCTATATCGCCGGTATGCTGAACATGGGTTCCGCCGCATAATTCTACCGACCATGCTGCTTTTGACTGGCCTTCGGGCGCGGAACCGCCCATAGAAACAACCCGCACCTCATCCCCGTATTTCTCGCCAAAAAGTGCCAATGCCCCTTCTGCTGTCGCTTCATCAGGGGTCATAATACGCGTATTGACCGGACTATTTTCACGAATATGGGCATTTACGATCGCCTCAACTTCACGAATTTCATTTTCATTCATCGCTTGCGGATGAGAGAAATCAAACCGTAGCCTTTCTGGTGAGACAAGCGAGCCTTTTTGGGCCACATGCGGCCCTAATACTTCGCGCAATGCCTCATGCAATAGATGGGTTGCGCTATGATGGGCGCGCAGACTGTCACGGCGTGCAGCGGCCACTTGCAACGTTACTGATTGCTGCGGGGTAATCTCGCCTTCATCTATCTCGACATGATGGATAAACAGGCCAGCTGTTTTGGTAGTATTCAGGATACGGCCATGCCCATCTGTCCAGGAAATCGTGCCGGTATCGCCAACCTGCCCACCTGATTCCCCATAAAACGGGGTCTGGTTGGTGGTCAACTGGATGGAATCGGCAGCCTGTGCCCTATCAATTACCGCATCATCCTTTATGATTTTTTCAACAATCGCCTCGGCAGATAACCGCGTATAGCCCAGAAACTCTGTTGGGCCAGCTTCATCTGCGAGTTCCAGCAACAACCGGTTATCGGCCTTGCCGCCTGAGCCTGTCCAGGCCTGTCTGGCAGCTTCCTTTTGGGCTTGCATCGCCGCGTTAAAGCCTTGTGTATCTACCGACCAGCCATAACCGCGCATGAAATCTTCGGTCAGATCCAGCGGAAATCCATAGGTATCATAGAGTTTGAATGCGGTCTGACCATCCAGCGTTCCAGCAGAAGCCTTACCCTCAATTTCCGCGTTCAGAATTTTCAACCCTCTGGCCAGCGCATCTTTAAAGCGGGTTTCTTCCAGCTTTAGCGTTTCGGTGATAAGCGCATCTGCTCTGACCAATTCAGGATAATGGCCACCCATTTCCTTTACCAGCGCTGGTACCAGCCGATACATTACCGGGTCCGCACAGCCTATCTGATGCAGATGGCGCATCGCTCGGCGCATAATCCGCCGCAACACATAACCGCGCCCTTCATTAGACGGCAAAACCCCATCCGCAATCAAAAATCCAGCAGAACGCAGGTGATCAGCAACCACCCGATGCGATACATTATGCGGCCCATCTGCATCTGTATCGGATATATCGGCAGACGCCTCTATCAAGGCGCGCATCAAATCAATATCATAATTATCATGCTTGCCCTGCAAAACAGCGGCGATACGCTCTAGCCCCATCCCTGTATCGATAGAGGGGCGCGGCAAATCCAGACGTTCGGTCTCGGTTTGCTCATACTGCATGAAAACCAGGTTCCAAATCTCGATAAACCGGTCTCCATCTTCGTCTGGAGAGCCTGGAGGGCCGCCAGGGATATGCGCGCCATGATCATAGAAAATCTCGGAACAGGGACCGCACGGCCCTGTATTGCCCATAGACCAGAAATTATCAGAAGTAGAGATACGGATAATGCGATCATCACTTAATCCGGCAATTTTCCGCCATAAGGCGGCAGCTTCTTCATCTTCGGAATAGACCGTTACCAGCAGCTTGTCTTTGGCCAGACCAAAATCAGAGGTGATCAACTGCCAGGCCTGTTCGATAGCTACCTCTTTGAAATAATCCCCAAAACTGAAATTCCCCAGCATTTCAAAAAAGGTATGATGGCGGGCGGTATAGCCAACATTTTCAAGGTCATTATGCTTCCCCCCTGCCCGCACACATTTCTGCGAGGTGGAGGCACGGCTATAGGGACGTGTCTCAAGGCCAGTAAAGACATTTTTAAACTGGACCATGCCAGAATTTGCGAACATCAACGTCGGGTCATTTTGCGGCACAAGTGGACTGGAAGCGACAATTTCATGATCGCGCCCCGCAAAAAAATTCAGGAATTGGCTGCGAATATCGCTGACACTTGACATAGATAGGCCCTTAATTTGAACAAATGGTACATTAGCCCTGCAAAAGCAGGAAAAAACGACTTCAGAAATAGCCTATATTGGGGCGCTGAACAAGGCTGTCTTATCCAGATAATCGCCGAAAGGCCGATAGCCTGAAAAAGCCGCGCATAAAAACCCGGCACAGGGGCTGAAAACTGCCCTGCGCCGGGGGATCACTCATGTTAATAATACGGCCCTGAATATCGCTTATCACCGCAGCCAAGCTGCTAGAGGAGAACGGCTATTTCGGCCTGTAGTGTTAGGGGCCTTATGTTGCGCTATCCTCGTCTTCAGAAAGGCTCTCATCCATCATTTTTTCCTGAACAAGACCAGCATTCTGACGAATAGCACTTTCCAGCTCATTTGCCATTTCAGGATGTTCGCGCAGGAAGTTTTTGGCATTTTCACGCCCTTGCCCAATACGCTGATCGCCATAAGAGAACCAGGAGCCAGATTTTTCCACCAGGCCAGCGGCTACACCCAAATCCAGCAGCTCGCCAAGCTTGGAAATCCCCTCACCATACATGATATCAAATTCAACTGTCCGGAATGGTGCGGCAACCTTGTTTTTAACCACCTTTACACGGGTCTGGTTGCCCACCACATCATCCTTGTCCTTAATTGCACCAATCCGGCGAATATCCAAACGAACAGACGCATAGAATTTCAGCGCATTACCGCCAGTTGTGGTCTCAGGATTGCCAAACATCACCCCGATTTTCAAGCGAATCTGGTTGATAAAGATAACCAGACAATTTGACCGCGCGATAGAGGAGGTCAGCTTGCGTAGTGCCTGTGACATCAATCTGGCATGCAAGCCCACATGATGGTCGCCCATCTCACCTTCCAGTTCGGCACGTGGCACAAGGGCCGCTACCGAATCAACAACCAGTACATCGATCGCACCAGAACGTACCAGCGTATCGGCAATTTCCAACGCCTGCTCACCAGCATCCGGCTGAGAGATTAACAGCTCGTCCAGATTAACGCCCAGCTTGCGCGCATAGGTCGGGTCCAGCGCATGTTCGGCATCGACAAACGCACAATTGCCGCCCTGTGCCTGAGCTTCGGCAACCGCATGCAAGGCCAGCGTTGTTTTACCTGACGATTCCGGGCCATACACCTCAATAATCCGGCCTTTTGGAAAGCCGCCAATGCCAAGCGCAATATCCAGCCCAAGCGAGCCGGTAGATACAGATTGAATATCCACCACACTATCGCGTTGGCCGAGCTTCATGACCGAGCCTTTACCAAAGGCTTTTTCAATCTGGCCTATCGCTGCGTCCAGGGCCTTACTTTTATCATTTTCATTCATTTTAAAATCCACGAGTTCTGCTGACATCTCAAGAAGCCTCCATCTTGCATAGTCTGAACCGCCTGTCCATAACCGGTCGCGGCCTGTGAAATTTTTTTCACTAAATTCATCCAGGCTCTTAATATGTTCTATTTTTGTTCTACTTGCAAGAATCTATTCTGCTTTTGTTCTTTTTAAAAGATTTTTAGCGATAAATCATAAGGTTAACATGCAAACTCTTTTGAGTTACAGGCGGTAAGCTGGTTTTTTGCATAAAAAATGCGGGCTAAATACACCCGCATTCTGTTAGGCTATGTCCCGGTTAGGCTATCACTCGCTGCCGTGCCTCGCCGATTATAGTGGGAATGGCTTTTTTAAACAGCGCGGTTACCCGATCTAGTCGTCGCGATGCACACGCTCCATTTTCTCATGCTGTTCTTGTGCTTGCAGGCTAAGCGAGGCGATTGGCCGTGCTTCCAGACGGGCCAGGCTAATCGGCTCGTCTGTCTCCACACAATAACCGAAGGTGTTATCTTCAATCCGGCGCAACGCATCTTCAATTTTTTGCAACAATTTACGCTCTCTATCCCGGGTACGCAGGTCAAGAGCGGCGTTGCTCTCTATTTGCGCTCTATCCATTTGGTCCGGCTTGTGCAGGCTTTCCGTAGATAGATTTGCGATTGTCTGGTTCGCTTCATCCAGCAATTCAGCCCGCCAAACCATCAGCTTTTGGCGAAAATATTCGCGCTGAAAATCATTCATAAATTCTTCATTTGCAGAAGGCTTATATCCCTCTGGCAAAGTGGTGATCGGTGTATCGATAATTTTTGATGCTACTGAACCCATCATTCACTTCCTCTTTTTTGACCTTCATATGTTAAATAGTTATTGCAGGGTGCGTTTGCTACATCCCAAAAAGGGCGGTGGTATCAATACCTTTCAAAAACAGCCAGTTTTTCATCATTTAACCACTCAGCAAACCCACTCGCGTGACAAAGCAATAATCTGCCAGATCACAGATGTTTATCTGTTAATTATTGCATGTGTTACTTTAATTTCCCCCTGCTTTCAACCCCAAATTGTGCATCTTGGAAAGGCTGTCTTTTGTCTGTCTTTTTGCGCCTCAAATCCCAATTTAATTGTCATTTTTCAGATAGCTAGCACCAAACCATCCGGAACATAGCCTGAAATGATTTTACCATCAGACAGGCTCAATCACGCATATGTGATTTGCCTTTAGTCCTGATTTTTTCAAAACATCTTAATGAATGCTGAACATTTCATTAACCGCGCCTGCATTTCTCGCAAATCGCCTGGTTTTTAGAGATGCCGTTGCACCCAGTCGCATTTCCTTGCGCCTAATTGTTAAAGAAAGGACATTACCTGTGAATATCCTGATTGTTGAAGATGACGCTGTAATTGCAGATGCTATTGGCATTACCCTGTCGCAAGCCGGGTACCACCATGTTCATACAAAAACCATTGAAGAAGCTTTAAACGAGCTTAGCCATAATCATATTGATGCTGTTTTACTGGATATAAATTTACCAGATGGAGATGGCACCCGCCTCACCCGTCTGATCCGCAAGAGCTATTTACCAGCGCCAATTCTTGTAATCTCTGGCAATAGCCGGGTTGATGACCGGATCACCGCACTGGGCGCTGGTGCAGATGGCTATTTAACAAAGCCTTTTGACAGGTACGAATTGCTAGCCTATCTCGAGGCGATTATAAGGCGGGCTAATGGCCATGCCTCTGCCATGATCAAGGCTGGAAATATGACCATGGATCTCAGCCGCAATTTGATCTCTATTAATGGTAAATTTGTGCCGCTAACTCAAAAAGAATATCAAATTGTGCATTTGCTATGCATGCGTAAAGGGGCTGTTTTAAGCAAGGAATCCTTTATCGCCCATATCTATGGCGGCATTGATGAACCAGATAGCAAAATCATTGATGTGTTTGTGTGTAAATTGCGCCGTAAGCTGGAAAAAAGCGGGTTGAAAAGCGCAAAAATTGATACGGTTTGGGGTCAGGGCTATGTCCTGCGCGATGAAAACGCCGCTGATGAGCCAATAGCGGTCTAGCCCCTGCACGGGCTATTAATTAACAATCAGCTGATATGAGACCGTTCTCCAGATACCCTCTATGCTGTCATCCCTGCCAGCGCAAAAGGCGGGGATGATGGCTATTACACTCAACCATACCGAGGTGGCATATCTCAGAAAAAAACTGGGCCTGTCTGGGCGCGAATTGTGCGACCTCATGGGCATTAAATCCTTTCATGATATATATAATTATGAAGCGGACCCGGCGCGGGTAAAATCCGCCAAACCCATGTCTGCAACTCACTGCGCCTTGCTGGTGCTGATCGTGGAATATTATCATAATTACCGCCGTTTGCCGCAGCTGGAATATCTGAAAAGCGCTAATCTGGCTTATTGCGCACGGGATATGGCAGATGGAATTGCCTGGTCGGGAGGAAAAAATTGGGTAGAGCACCCCTCCGCCCGGGAATTGCGGGCGGCTTATTACAAGGATAAATCTAGCGAGGATTAACCTTGGTTGGCTAACGTAATCCCCCCATCATGCAGGGTAACAACATGCTATTGGGTGCATCTTTTTTTGAGATATGAGATTTTACAGATAGGGGCTGTCTGATTTTTTGCCCAATTGCGGACCCTTCTGATAAGCTGGCATTAGCATCGTCCCCAGATCAAATATAATTGGGGGCCAAATAGGTTAGCCATAAATAGTGG
>JBMHCK010000098.1:0-10171 GCA_049889955.1 Puniceispirillaceae bacterium (SeqCode) | reverse complement strand
CGCGCCAACAGGCCGATCAAATGATAGCTAGAGCCGGCATCCAGCAAATGACACGCAAGAGCCATGTGACCGCTGCCAGCCTGTGGCGAGATATTGAAGAGATCAAAAAACGGGAATTTGCTTTTGATGATGAAGAGCATTCTGATGGGCTGAGATGCGCTGCAGCCCCGATTTTTGAATCCTCTGGCCAGGTGATGGGCGCCTTGTCTATCAGCGGGCCTTCTGTGCGGGTTACCGAAGCTCAGATGGTTAAAAACGGCCGGATTGTGCATCGTGTTGCAAAAGATATGACACGGGCTTTGGGCGGGGTTTGGCCAAGCTAGCCTGCCAGGCTGGTTTGATAACCCGATAGCGAGTATGCAAAACGGTTTTTGGCTTTGCTCTAGGCCTGGCTTTGCACCAGTTTAGTCAGATGTTCCATCTTTTTGTCCGGCATACCTTCTTCGCGTAATGCCTGGGTGGTTTCAAACAGATAATCTCTGCAGGGCCCGACAAAGCCTTCTGCCTTTGCGATATAGCTGGCGGTCTCCGCATCGCTCATTTTCGGTGCAAAGGCAGGGCTATCATGGCGAATGGTAAAGGCCAGCGCCTTTACCGAACCTTCATTTGTGCGCACCCCTAGCCAGCGTGGCAGGTACGAGTTATTCAGCATTTCCCTCCGCCATAAAATATCCAGCTCTTCTGCGGCGCGTTCTGCCTTTATTCGGTACACACATCCCTTTACCGACCCGCCATTATCCAGGGCTAGCACAAGACCTGGCGCTTCCGGGCTGCCGCGCCCAATGCGTGTCCATAAACAAAAGCGTTTATGAAATCCAAAAAGCTGGCCATAGCGGCGCTCTTCAAAATCGATGAGCGGATTCCATATAAGGCTGCCATATCCAAAAACCCAGATATCGCCGCCATCATATCGATCTGTCAGAAATTCCTGGCGAGAGGCCTGTAATTCTTCCATCGTCAGCACGGTACTGGCTGCGCCATCTCGCTCGGTGGCCAGCCGGTACACGGTGCCATCGGCCAGCATATCGCGGCTCAGCCTTTTGGCATTATCTGGCAAGCAAGGATTATCGGTCATACCATTCTTCTTTTACGACATCTCATCAGATTTACGCGATACCACCAGTTGCGGGAAAGGAATTTCGATTTTATGCGTATCTAGCGCCCCTTTCAGTTGGCGATTTAAATCCCAGTTTAACTGAAAATAA
Source organism: Puniceispirillaceae bacterium (SeqCode) (assembly GCA_049889955.1). Classification (GTDB taxonomy): domain Bacteria; phylum Pseudomonadota; class Alphaproteobacteria; order Puniceispirillales; family Puniceispirillaceae; genus JADHLI01. The sequence continues at coordinate 8,966 of JBMHCK010000098.1, read as the reverse complement.
TCACTATATTTTGCATATAATCTAAGCCGGACGGTAATTGCGCTATCGCCATAGGCGACCACCAGAAATACCGGTGCGGGTGTTTTCAGGATGCGTTCATCCTCACATAGAGACATCAGCGCCTGTTCCGCCACATCCAGATCGCTCTCATAACCAATGCCGATATCTATATCCATACGCCGTACATTATGGCGTGAATGGTTAATGATAATGGACGACCAGATAGAGGAATTTGGTACCGAAATATATACATTTTCAAAGGTATCTATTTGCGTGGCAAACAGGCCGATTTCCTGAACCGTTCCTGAAATACCATTGGCTTCTATCCAGTCGCCAACACCAAAGGGGCGCAATAGCAACAGCATGATACCCGCCGCAACATTAGAAAGCGTGCCTTGCAAGGCAAGGCCGATTGCCAGACCTGCAGCACCCAAAACCGCGATAATCGAGGTGGTCTGAATGCCAAATTGGCCTAGCGCCACCACAAAGGTCAGAATAAGACCGGCATATCGGGCGATAGAGGCCAGAATTGGCGTTAGTGTAGGATCAACGCGGCGTATCTTGGCTGTTTGTGCACGAATAAATTTCGCGGCCCGACCCGATAGCCAAAACCCGATAATCAGCGTCCCAATACCAGCCAGAATATTTACCAGCGCAGGCACCGCCTGTTCCAGCAACACCGTCACGCTATCAAACGAGGAAAAAAAGGTCGCTGTCGCGTCCATCATCAGCTCTCCTGAAAGGGTAGGGGTAACCGAAAGGCTAACGCATTACACCAAGGCGCCAATCGGTTCTTTTGTCAGTATAGGCAAATGCGCAAAGCTTGACCAGCAAAGTGATGGTTATTTCAATCTGCGGATTGAGTTTTATGTCTTGTCTATCTATAGTCTGGCGCAGCACTGAAGAGGCATTGCAATCGTGGCAAAAATTCAAAAATGGACAGTGGGGTCGGGCGCGCTTGGCATGGGCGAGCTGTGTGGCGCTATTGGTAATTTTGATGGCGTGCATAAAGGGCATCAGGCGCTGATTGCCCATGCGCGGCGCGTTGCCAAAAGCACGGGATTACCCCTTGCTGTAATTTGTTTTGTCCCGCACCCACGGATGTATTTTCAGCCCGATCATGCCCCCTTTTTGCTGATGGATAGCTATACCAAAGCTAGAATGCTGGCCGAACAAGACGTAGATATCGTTATCGAAATTGCCTTTGATTCAGCGGTGCAAACCATGTCGCCTGAAACATTTGTTCGTGATGTTTTGCATAAAGCCCTTAATGTGCGCCATCTGTTTGCCGGGGCAGATTTCGCTTTTGGAAAGGGGCGTGCCGGCGGGGTAGAATTCTTGCAAGATGCTGGTCAGGCGCTGGGTATCATGGTTGAAAGCGTATCTTTGGTTGCCAATTCCAACGAGGGCATTATCAGCTCTACCGCTATTCGCCAGGCCTTGCAAAAACCGGATCTGGCATTGGCAGAATCCCTGTTAGGGCGTAAGCATATCCTGTCCGGGCTTGTGATGGAGGGGGATAAAAGAGGGCGCCAGCTTAACTTTCCAACAGCAAATATCACGCTGGGAGACTGTATGGCACCGGCCTTTGGGGTTTATGCGGTCACTGCCGAGCTAGAAACACCCAATGGCACTACCAGACAGTTGGCAGGGGTTGCCAATATTGGCAAGCGCCCAACGGTAAATGATCGCGGTATTTTGGCAGAAGCGCATTTATTTGATTTTGCCGAGGATATCTATGGCCAGCGGCTAAGTCTGAACCTGCATAGCTTTATTCGCCCTGAACAGAAATTTGACGGATTAGAGGCGCTTACCGCCCAAATTGCCAGAGATGTTGTATCAGCAAGACAAATCCTGGATATATAAAGCTTTTGAGGCTGAAACCATTGGACATTCCGGGCGTCACCTATTAAAAATTTGAGCGATAGTAACAACCTGTGGATTTTTAGTAATGCAGAGTGCAGGCGCTAAATCGTTGATCCGATAGGTAACTTGAAAAATACCTAGATAATCAGCCAGATACTGAGCTGGATAATTGATGTGCCAGATCCAGCTGTGACCAGAGATTGAATGATGGATTATAAACAGACCGTATTTCTTCCTAAAACCGATTTTCCCATGCGTGGCGGGCTACCAAAAAAAGAGCCTGAAATTATGGCGCATTGGGAAAAGCTGGAGTTATATAAAAGATTGCGGGCTGAACGGGCAGATGCTCCGAAATTTGTGCTGCACGATGGCCCGCCTTACGCAAATGGCCAGCTGCATATTGGCCATGCACTGAACAAAATCCTGAAAGATGTGATCAATCGTTCCCAATCCATGCTAGGCAAAAACGCAAATTATGTTCCAGGCTGGGATTGTCATGGCTTGCCGATTGAATGGAAAATCGAAGAGCAATATCGCAAAAAAGGCAAGGATAAGGATGAGGTGCCTATCGCAGAATTTCGCCAGGAATGCCGCGATTTTGCCGCCCATTGGTTGCAGGTACAATCTGACGAGTTTCAGCGTCTAGGCATTTTAGGGGATTGGGAAAACCCCTATACCACGATGAAATTTGAAGCAGAATCGATTATCGCTGCTGAAATGGGCAAATTCCTGATGAATGGCAGCCTGTATCGCGGTGCCAAGCCGGTGATGTGGTCGCCTGTTGAAAAAACTGCCCTTGCCGAAGCGGAAGTTGAATATTCTGACCATAAATCTGTGACTATTTTTGCCCGTTTTGCCCTAAAGCAAAGCCCGGTTGCCGGGTTGGAAGGCGCGCATCTTATTATCTGGACAACCACCCCCTGGACAATGCCAGGTAACCGGGCAATGGCGTGCGGGGCGGATATCGATTATAGCGCGCTCAAGGTAAGCGAAATAGCAGACGGCGCGCTTGCCCGGATAGGCGATGTGATCTGTCTTGCAGATGCGTTGCGCGAGGATGTGTTCGCACAAACAGGTATTCTGGCAGCCGAAACCGTAACCCGGTTTAAGGGATCGGAAATGGCAGGGGCGGTGGCTGCCCATCCATTGGCTAGCGAGGGGTATGATCATGATGTCCCGGTTCTGCTGGCAGATTATGTGACCACAGAGCAAGGCACCGGATTTGTGCATATCGCGCCAGGGCATGGCCCGGAAGATTTTGAGCTGGCGCATCTCAAACATGGGATTGAAGTGCCGGATACGGTTGGCGAGGACGGCGTTTTAGCTGAACATTTGCCGCTGTTCGGTGGCATGCATGTATTGCGCGATAATGCCCGTATTGCCGAGATTATGGCGGAAAAGGGCGGGCTGATTGGTATTGGCTCGCTTACCCATTCCTATCCGCATTCCTGGCGGTCGCATGCCCCGGTAATTTACCGCAATGCAGCGCAATGGTTTGTCTCTATGGGCGATAAAAAAACCGATGGCAAGGGCCTGAGGGAGACCGCATTAGACGCGCTGAAAGTAACAGAATTTTATCCGGCATCTGGCCAGAACCGGCTGACCGCGATGATCGCTAATCGCCCTGACTGGTGTTTGTCGCGTCAACGTGCATGGGGCGTGCCGATACCTGTATTCTATAATAAAAAGACAGGCGAGCCATTGCGCGATCAGGCGGTTGTGGACAGAATTGTCGCTGCCTTTGCCGCAGATGGCTGTGATGTCTGGTTTACCAAGCCGGCATCTGAATTTCTGGGTCCTGATTATGATGAACAGGATTATGTTCAGGTCAAGGATATTGCCGATGTCTGGTTTGATTCAGGCTCTACCCACGCCTTTGTGCTAGAGGCGCGCGCTGATCTGCAATCCCCTGCTGATTTATATCTGGAGGGCTCTGACCAGCATCGTGGCTGGTTCCACTCATCCTTGCTAGAGAGTTGTGGTACCCGTGGTCATGCCCCCTATAAAGGGGTGTTAACCCATGGGTTTGTGCTGGATGAGCAGGGCCGTAAAATGTCCAAATCTCTGGGCAATGTTATCGCGCCGCAAAAAGTGATTGAACAAAATGGCGCGGATATTCTGCGGCTGTGGGTGGTGAGCTCGGATTATTATGATGATTTGCGGATTGGGCCGGAAATTATCAAAAGACAGAGCGATCATTATCGGCGTATTCGCAATACCTTGCGCTATCTGCTGGGCGCGGGTGAAGGGTTTGATGCGGCACGTGAAAGGCTGGCCCCAGAGCAGATGCCAGAGCTGGATCGCTGGGTTCTGCACCGCCTGACAGAGCTGGACAAGCTGGTCAGGGAAAAGACAGAGCGCTATGATTTTCACGCTATCTTTACCCAAATCCATGATTTCTGTAATGGCGATCTCTCTGCCTTTTATTTCGATATCCGCAAAGACACCCTATATTGTGACAGCCCGGCCTCGATAGAACGGCGTGCTTGTCGGACAGTTATGGATGAAACGCTGAAATGTCTGATCAGCTGGATAGCGCCTATATTGTGCTTTACCGCGGATGAAGCCTGGATGGCCTATCGCGGCGATGCTGAAGATTCTATTCATCTGCATGAATATGCACCAACCGATGCAAATTGGGAAAATCCAGAGCTAGGCCGGAAATGGGCGGCTATCCGTAAAACCCGCTCAGAGATCACGACCGCGCTGGAAGCTGCGCGTAATGATGGGCTAATTGGTGGTAGCCTGTCTGCCGATATTCGGGTGCATGTATCTGCTGAAACGGGGGCGGTGCTTGGTGGTTTGGATCTTGCCAGCCTGTGCATTACTTCTTCTGCTGAACTGGTAACAGGCAGCGTTACCGAGACAAAAGTCGAGGTTGCCCGCGCTACCGGCGGGAAATGTGCGCGCTGCTGGAAGCAGTTTCCGCAAATTCCAGCGGCGAGCGAAGGCGAGATTTGCAGCCGTTGTGCAGATGTTGTTGCCGAGCAGGATGTCGCCTGATGTTTGCTATGCCCAGCCTTGCCCTTAGCTGGCGATTTGTGCTGTTGCTGGTGGCGGTGTTGGGTGCAGATCAGCTCACCAAGAGCTGGGCATTATCTGCATTATTTGTCCCCGGCCAACAAATTATCGTAACGCCATTTTTTAACTTTACCCCTGTTTGGAATAGTGGCATCAGCTTTGGGTTGCTAGCTGATTTTCCAACCGCAACAGGGCTAGTGATACCTGTTTTTGCGGTGCTGGTGGTGATCTGGCTGTATCTTCAGCTTAGCCAGCTTGGCATAGTACAGCGCGTGGGTGCCGGGCTTATCGCTGGCGGCGCGCTGGGCAATGTCATTGACAGGCTGCGCTTTGACCGGGTTATTGATTTTATTGATATTCATTTGCTAGGGTATCACTGGCCTGCATTTAATATTGCCGATAGTGCGATATTTATTGGCGTTGTCGCCTGGTTATATGGCATTATGAGCGCACCCAAATCAGAAGGGGATACCCATGCGTAAAGTAACTTCATCTTCCAGCCTTTCTATTGTCGGTTTTTTATCGCTGGCTATTGGGCTAAGCGGTTGTTCTGATTTCCGGCAGGCTATTGGCACGGAAAAATCTGCCCCCGATGAATTTGAGGTGGTCATTCGCCCGCCCTTATCTCTGCCCCCTGATTTTGCTGCCCGTCCGCAAGCTGGTGACACGAACGAGATAGCTGCGCTGGCCCCGGTTGCATCGATAAATGCAACAGATTTACTGCGCAGCCGTAGCGGCAAGGCTACCCGATTTGAAGATATCTTTGCCTTTGATAAGATCGAGGAAGATATCCGTAAAAAGATTGACGAAGAAACTGCCGGCGTGATTTACGAACGTCGCCTGCCTTTCCAGATTTTATTTGGTGGCTTGCCAAATGTCGGGCCAGTCGTGGATAAAATGGCAGAAGATGCACGTATCCGGCGCAACCGGCTTCAGCAAAAAGCCCTAAATGAAGGCGCAACCCCAGCGATTGATGAAGTTCTGGGCGAGCCTATATTGGTGGAATAGGCACCCTGTTTCATGCCTCCTTTAATTCGCCTGCTACCTGAACAGCTGATTAACCAAATCGCTGCGGGTGAAGTTATTGAACGCCCGGCCAGCGCGTTAAAAGAGCTGGTTGAAAATGCCATAGATGCCGGTGCTAGCCGCATTGATGTCACGCTTGAAGAGGGCGGCCTTGCCGGGCTGAGTGTAGCAGATAACGGACATGGGATGAGCGCCGATGATATGGCGTTGGCAGTTACCCGGCATGCTACCTCCAAACTGGCAGATGATGATTTACTTGCCATTGCCCATTTTGGCTTTCGCGGCGAAGCCTTGCCCTCTATAGCCTCGGTCGCGGTAGTGGATATTACCTCGCGCCCGCAAGGGGCCGAACATGGCTGGCATTTGCGCGTGGCCCATGGCATGCCAGAAGCGGTTCAACCTGCCGCATCGGATATTGGCACCAAAATAGAGATATCTGATTTATTTGGCTCGATACCGGCACGGTTAAAATTCCTAAAGACCCGAAAAACCGAAGCCGCGCAATGTATAGATGTTGTTAAACGCCTGGCGATGGCTTGTCCTGCCATAGCCTTTCGCCTGAGTGATACGGGCAAAAGCCTGCTTAATCTGGCTGCACAACCCGATAATGAAGCAGGTCAGCAAGCCCGTCTTGCCGCCCTCATCGGTACCAGCTTTGCCAGAGAGGCAGTGCCAATAGATGCGATAAGAGAGCAGGTGCATTTGCGGGGTCTTGCAGGTCTGCCAACAATGAACCGTCCAACAACAAGCCAGATGTATCTGTTTGTAAATAACCGGCCGGTGCGCGATCGCCAGATTTTGGGTGCGGTACGCGCGGGCTACCAAGATATGTTGCCAAGGGGACGCCATCCGATTGTTGCCCTGTTTATAGATCTGCCTACCAGTGAAGTAGATGTAAATGTTCACCCCGCAAAAGCCGAGGTGCGTTTTCGCGATAGCGCCCGTGTACGCGGATTGATTGTCGGGGCGTTATCTTCGGCTTTGCGTCAGGCGGCAATGCAGGCAACAGATGAAGGCGGTCAGACAGCGCTGCGCCATCTAGGTCAGCCCTCTTCTGGTGCCTCTTTCGGGGGCGGGATGCGGCCAGGCTATTCCAATCCGCGCCCCTCGCCAGCCAGCCTGAATGCGGCAGGCAGCTTTCAGGCGCCAATACAAACAGCCGCGTCCGGATTTCTGAGTGAGGCGCACCCGCAAGCCCGCTATCAGGCCCCGCCCCCGGAGGCAGAAAATCTGCGCGCCTTTCCCTTAGGGGCAGCCCGCGCGCAGCTGCATAAAACCTATATTCTGGCAGAAACCGAAGATGGGGTCTGTCTTGTTGATCAGCATGCAGCGCATGAGCGGCTGGTTATGGAAAAGATGAAAGAACAGCAATTAGCCGGACAAATAGCCAGTCAGGCTCTGCTTATCCCGGAAATCGTGGAATTGCCAGCGGATCAAATAGAGGCTTTGTTGCAGTTGGAAGAGGCCTTGCACAGCCTTGGTTTGTATCTGGAAGGGTTTGGCGAAGGGGCGGTCATGGTTCGGGAAGTCCCGGCGTTATTATCCGATGCTGCTATTAAACCGCTGATAGCAGATGTAGCAGAAGAGCTGGTTACTCTGGGCGGATCTTCTGCGATAGAAGATAGGCTGGGCCATGTATTGGCGACTATGTCCTGTCATAATTCGGTGCGCGCTGGACGGCGTTTAAATCAGGACGAGATGAATGCATTATTGCGCGAGATGGAAGTCACACCAGCAGCCGGGCAATGTAATCATGGGCGGCCAACCTATGTCAGCCTCAGCCTGGCCGAGCTGGAAAAATTATTTGGGCGGCGCTAACTGCTTTTGTAAAAATTAAGCTGAGCCATGCCATAATGGCGGTTATCGAGATGCGTAAAGGCGCTGGAGACCTGCTCTGGCTCCTTGCGTCTGGTTTCTACCACAATCAGGGTTTCCGAGCCGATAGCCCCGGCATCGCACAGGGCGGTAAGGGCAGACAGGCTAAGGCCGCTATCATAAGGGGCGTCGGAAAAAATAATATCAGCGATACCAAAACGCCATTCTATTATCTGACAGGCATCTGCTTGCAGCAAATGGGCAGAATTCTGAAAGCCCAGCTTGTCGCGGTTGCGGGTGATAACCTGTATCGCGCGATGGTCCTTTTCAATAAAAATGGCCGCATCTGCTCCGCGCGATAGCGCTTCAAATCCAAGCGCGCCAGAACCGGCAAAACAATCTATTACCACCCCGCCTTGCAGAGTACACTCAAACCGCCCGCCATTCAGGATATTGAACAGGGCCTCTCTGGTGCGCTGGGCAGTTGGGCGTACGGACGGGCTGTCACAAGGGGTGAGATGAGTGCCTTTTTTATTGCCTGCAAGAATAGAAATCATGGTCGTCCGGGGCGCGGCTTTCCGGCTTTTCCAGTTTTGGTCTGGCTATTAGGTCGCCGGTCTGATCGCCGGTCTGATTTCTGGTCAGGTTTTTGGCGTCTGGCCGATGATTTTGGTTTCAGCCGCAGGGTAGAGGATTTAGGCTCTGGCTGATCTGAATATCCTATCGCCTCTGCTGTCATGCCAAGCTGTTCTGCCAGTACAGATGGCTTAACCTCATCAACACCGCCAGCTTCCAGCCGGCCCAGCAAGAACGGGCCATAAGACAGACGCAGCAACCGCGTAACAGGATAGCCCAGATGTTCCATTATATTTCGAACTTCGCGATTGCGCCCTTCTTTAATCGCTACAGTTAGCCAGGCATTGCTGTTCTTCTGGGTGTCTAGGCGTGCCAGCACCGGGCCATATTGCACCCCATCCACGACCACACCTTCAGCAATCTCTTCTAGTTTTTTTTCCTCTACCCGTCCATGTACCCGTACCCGGTATTTGCGTGTCCATCCTGTTGCAGGCAGCTCCAGATGGCGGGCCAGATCGCCATCATTGGTCAGTAACAACAACCCTTCTGAATCAATATCCAGCCTGCCAACTGAAATGACGCGCGGTAGCGAGGCAGGCAGATGGGTGAAAATCGTATCGCGCCCCTTTTCATCTCTGTTCGAGACAACCAGACCGCGCGGC
>JBMHCK010000097.1:0-5579 GCA_049889955.1 Puniceispirillaceae bacterium (SeqCode) | reverse complement strand
GACGCGCCCGCCATTTGCGGTGAGCTGGCCATCCCCATTACGCTTTGTGCCTGCATGAAAGACCAGACAACCAGATGGGCTTTCCAGCTGATCTGCCCCGGTAATCAGGCTACCTTTTTCATAGCTGCCAGGATATCCGTTGGCCGCCATTACCACGGTGACCGCGCTATCGCTATTCCAGCGCATATCAAAATTTTTCAACCCCCCTTCGGTGACTGTGTACATAGCAGATAACAGGTCAGACTTCAGACGCGGTAAAATCACCTGCGCTTCGGGATCGCCAAAACGGCAGTTAAATTCAATTACCTGTGGGCCGTTTTCGGTCAGCATCAGACCAGCATATAAAATGCCGTGATAGGGCATGCCGCTGGCTGCCATGCCAGAGGCTACGGGTTGGATGATGTCGCGCATAATTTCGTCCCGCAAGGCATCGCTTTCAAATCTGGATGGGCTAACCGCGCCCATCCCGCCTGTATTTGGGCCTTCATCATTGTTATAGGCGCGCTTGTGATCCTGTGCAGAGGCCAGCCATACCGCCTCTTCCCCATCTAACAGCGCAAAGGCAGAAAATTCAGGGCCGCTGATCCGTTCCTCGACCAGAATCTGGGTGCTGGCAGCACCGAATCGCCCGCCCAGCATTTCGTCAATACTGGCATTGGCCTGCTCGGTTGTATCGCAAACTGTCACGCCTTTACCAGCGGCCAGACCATCCGCTTTGACCACGCACCCTCCAGACAGGCTAGCGGCAAACGCTTTGGCCTCAGCTGGATTGGTGAAATAGGCCCATTGCGGTTGCGGAATATTGTGCTGGCTGCAGAAATCACGGGCAAAACGCTTTGAGCCTTCTAGCTGTGCGGCGGCGGCGGTGGGGCCAAAAGCGCGGATATTCTCGGCCTCCAGCCGGTCTACCAGCCCGTCCACCAGCGGAACTTCTGGGCCAACCACCACCATATCTGCCTGTTCGGTCTTTGCCAGATGAACCAGAGCGTCAATATCTTCTGCACCAATATCGGCGCGGCGGCCAAATGCATCCGTCCCCGGATTGCCTGGTGTGATGATCAGCTCATCACAAAGGGGTGAATCGGATAATGCCCATGCCAGCGCATGTTCACGCCCGCCACTGCCTACAAGGATAATTTTCATCTGTTCCTCAATGTTGGTGTTAGAATAGTGGTAAATATCTTTTGCCAGATATCTGGAAACTCGCTATTGGTTTTTTCTGGCTTAACCTAACGTGATGTATCATAATCTGCAAATGCCAACCACTCAATCAGATGCATTATCCAACACCCCATATTTAACCATCGAAGAGTTGAGCTCTGCGGTGAAGCGCACGATTGAGGGTCGATTTGAATTTGTGCGGGTGCGCGGCGAGGTCTCGCAATTGCGGGTACCTGCATCCGGGCATGTGTATTTTGCCCTCAAGGACGAGAAAAACACCCTGTCATCTGTGATTTGGCGCGGCTCTGCTGCGCGCCTGTCGGTTCAGCCAGAAGAAGGGCTGGATGTCATCTGCTCTGGCAAAATGACAACTTTCGGGGGGCAGTCACGCTATCAGCTTATTGTCAGTGATGTTGAAATTGCTGGCGAGGGCGCGTTGCTGAAACAGCTAGAGGAGCGCCGACGCAAGCTTGCTTCTGAAGGGCTGTTTGACCAGGCGCGCAAAAGACCGCTTCCTGTCTTTCCAAAATCTATCGGCGTGGTAACCAGCCCTACCGGGGCGGTCATTCGCGATATTCTGCATCGCTTGTCAGAACGGTTTGGCGTGCGTGTGCTGGTTTGGGGGGTAAATGTACAAGGGGCAGGCTCTGCCGAGCAAATCGCTGCGGCAATAGACGGGTTTAACCGCTTGCCCGAAACAGGCGATGTGGCCCGGCCAGATTTGCTGATTGTTGCCAGGGGCGGCGGCTCTATTGAAGATTTATGGTCATTTAATGAAGAAATAGTGGTGCGCGCTGCTGCTGCCTCGCAGATACCGCTAATATCTGCTGTTGGGCATGAAACCGATACAACCTTAATTGATTATGCGTCTGATTTACGGGCGCCCACCCCGACCGCCGCTGCAGAATTGGCAACCCCGGTAGCCGCAGATATTCGGGCTGGATTGACAGATAAACAAGCCAGGCTGGAGCGTGCGGCCAGTCGCCAGATTGAATCTGCCCAGCAGAATTTGCGCGGCCTGCAACGCGGCCTGTTGCATCCGCGCGAGCTTATTGCCCGGCATCAGCAATCTGTAGATATTGCGGCATCTAGCCTGTATAATGGACTGTTGCGCCGTATGGAGGGGGCCAGTCTTCGCCTGGCCACTATCGCACAAAGGCTTGGCTCGCCAAGCCAGCGTTTGGCAGAGGTCAGTGAACGTCTGTTGCTAAGCGGTAATCATCTAGACAGCTTTATGACCCGCCAGATGCAAGCCAGCACACAACGTCTTAATCAAGCCTCAAGATTGTTAGATGCCAATTCCTATCAACGGGTATTGGATCGCGGATTTGCCCTTGTCACCGATACAGATGGACAGGCGATAAAGCGCAGCGCAGAAGCCGCAGAATCAGCAGAGATTATTATTCAGTTTGCGGATGATAGGCGCCGTGCTGTGCTGGATGGCAAGGAAGGTGCGCCTGGGTCTGTGCAAAAGACTGCTGCTAAAAAAGCCCGAAAACCCGCCTCATCTTCTGATCAGAGCGAGCTGTTTTAAGAGGTAATTTTCGGCTATTTCTGGCTATTTTTGGGGCAAATTTTTACCCCAGCGGCGATGTGGCCATAACCATTGTTCAGGCTGGGCGCGTATCCATTCCTCAAAATGGGTATTCATCTGCTGGGCGGCGGCCAGAATATCGGCATCGGCTGCATCTGGGGCCAGGCGGATAGGCGGGGATAATTCCACAGTAATATGACAGCCCCTATGGCGGGTAGTCCGGGCATAAAAAATCGGCACCCCGGTTTTCGCCGCAATTTTAAAATGCGCGATAGCGGTGCGGGCCGGGTGGCCAAAAAAAGCTACATCCTCGCCTTCCCGCAGTTGCTGATCAGCAAGCAGCATCACAAAGCCGCCCTTGCGCACGGTTGAAATCATCCCTATTGCGGCTTCGCGGCCCTTCTCATAAATATCGGCTTCGGCAGCCTGTGCCCGTCTTTTTAGCAAAAAAGAGATATAAGGATTATTTAAGGGCCGATAAATCAGACCGGTTTTCAGGCCCAGATGCGGGCCTATCATTGCTAGCGCCTCCCAATTGCCAAGATGCGCGCCAATAATAAATCCGCCTGTCTCCTGTTGCAGATGCTCTGTGCCTTTGAACTGGATATGGCCTTGTTGCAGCATCCCCTCAAGCTTGGGATATTCTGCTATATTTCGTCCTAAATTCTGCCACATGCCGCTCAGGATTGTGTCCATCTGGTCTGGTGTTAGCTCGGGCATGGCCCAGTATAATTGCTGTTTGGCCCGGCCATGCCATGGGGTCAATGGGCCGATAAGGGCAAATAGGCGTCCAAAAAGAAAGCTGGCCCCGCGAATATTCAAAAGAGCTATAAATCCCAGAACTAGCCCAAGAAGCAGGGTTTCCACAGGCCATAAAATAAAACGATAAAATAGCCGTGCTGGCAGGCGGCGATAGGATAGCGACATTTCTAGCGCCCCTTTTTATCCAGATGCGGCATCATCTCGCGCAGTAGCAGTTCTGCATCGCCATCTTCCAATACCAGGCTGACATCCAATACCAATACCCGCTCACGCCATTCTGGTGGCAAGCGAACCCAGTCTTTCTGTGTGGTGATAAGCTCTGCCCCTAATTGCGTGGCTTCTAGATGCAGGCGGGTTAAATCTGCCTCGCTATAGAGATGGTGATCGGCAAAGGGCAGTGCCTTGACCAAATCCGCCCCGCACTCGCCAAGCGTGTCAAAAAACCGTTGTGGCCGGCCAATGCCCGCAAAGCCAACAAGCGCCCGTCCTTTAATCTGCTCAGCAGTCTCCGGGTTTGGTAACAGCCTGGCTTTCAGGCAGGGCAGATTTTGTGCCAGCATGCTGTGCAAATTGGTCTTATCCTCGCCATTGATAACCGCCATATCTATCAGGGGCCGGGCCGCTGCCACTGTCTGGCGAAGTGGGCCACTGGGCAGAATCCGCCCGTTACCCAGCCCGGCAGTGCCATCAAATACCGCTAGGCTCATATCTTTTTTCAGCCAGGGATTTTGCATCCCGTCATCCATAATAATCACATCTACAGCCAGATTTGCAGCAATAAAACGGGCACCTGCAACACGGTCGCGGCTGATACAAACCAGCTCATTCTGGCTTAGCATTAAGGCTTCATCTCCTATATCGGCCGCGCTATGCAGGGCAGGATCAGCAATAATCGGGCCCCGTTGCCGCCCACCATAGCCCCGCATCAAAATACAGGCACTAATGCCCTGCAGGCGCAAAAGCTGGCAAAGATAGGCGGTAAAGGGGGTTTTGCCTGTACCCCCTACAGAAATATTGCCGACACAAATCACTGGCAGGGCCGCCTGTTCTGGCTTTATCCATGCTAATCTGGCTGCTGTGACCCCGCGCCAAATCCAGCTAAGAGGTAGCAGAATAGAGGATAAAACCCCCCTGTGATTCCAAAATTTCGGTGCGGTATTCATATATTTGATGATGTGTTTTCAGATAATGTGTCCAGCAAGTAGTTTGCCGTGTTTGCGCCCCGACTACAAGCCTCTGCTGCGATGGCGGCGATTTGTGGTCTGGCTTCATCCGAAATCAGCGCCCTGCCTTGCCCCAGCGCAGATAATTTTTCCGCTAATGCAGCCGCTAGCTTGTCAGCATCATCAACCTGTTCAATCAGCCCTGCTTGTGTAAGCTGCTCATAGGCTTGGGTGTTTTTAAACCGAGAGGGTCCAGCCAGAACAGCTGTTTCAAACAAGGCGATTTCAAGCGGGTTATGCCCGCCCAGATCAGTAAAGGTACCGCCCAGAATAATCAGATCTGCAGCTGTATATAAACTGCCCATTTCGCCCAGACTATCGCAGATATAAATATCATCTGCGGGTTGCGGGGTCATAGATTTGCTGCGCTGACCAGACCCGTTCAGGCCGGCGGCAATATCTGAGCCACGTTCAGGATGGCGCGGGGCAATGATAAGGAAATGTGCAAAGCCTTTATCCCGGGCGGTGCTGCTGGCCTCGGCTATTAGGGCTTCTTCACCTTTATGGGTGCTGGCAGCTACCAGGACAGGCCGTTTATTTGCGGCGTTTTTCAGCATATCTACCAGCTTGTCATCTATTTTTAGGCTGGCCGGATTCAGCTTTAGCGAGCCGCCAATATGGATGCGGGGTTTGTTCGGGCTGGAGCCTGCTAGTTGGCTGAATTTCTCGGCTTGCCCAGAATCGACAGCAAAAATATCGCGCGCGGCACTAAAGATGGTGCGCGCCAGCTCTGGACGCTTTTGCCATGACTGGAACGCCTTGTCAGAAAGCTGGGACGAGGCAAAACAAATCGGAATATTCTGTGCCGCTGTACAGCTGACAAGATTTGGCCAGAAATCAGATTCCAGCATCACCGCATAATCAGGGTGCCAATGGCGCAAAAATGCCGCCACCCATTG
>JBMHCK010000096.1:0-2870 GCA_049889955.1 Puniceispirillaceae bacterium (SeqCode) | reverse complement strand
CAAGCTTAATCTGCAAGGTTGCTGGCTTCGCCATCGCAAGGCTCCAAAACAAAAAAGAGGTCTAAAAATCTCATCGGTATATGCGTGAATATCACGCAGATGTCAAGAAAAACTGTGCACCATTAACGCTTGTGCCTGCCTTTGCCCGATTTTCGGGGTGCAGGGCGCTTTTTATGTCTTTTGCGGCTGGTAAGCGGGGTCTGCTGACTGCCGCCTGAATGCCAGCGCAAACTGACATCGCCGCTAACAGAGCTTGCTCCTGTCAGCCGACAGGTTATCGTCTCGCCAATGCTGAAACACCAGCCAGAATACATGCCGGTTAAACTCAGCTGCTTGTCATCAATTTCATAAAAATCGTCTGGCAGGGTGGTGCGCGAGACAAACCCCTCGGCAATACCGCCATTTACCACAGCAAACAGCCCGGCATGGGTAACCCCGGTAATGGTTACCTCCATCAGGCTATCTATCTGGCCCTGCATCAGGCTAGCTGACATTCTGGCGATGGTGCGGCGCTCTGCCTTTGCTGCTGTTTGCTCAGTCTCGCAAATATGACGACAAATCTCTTCTATCGCCTCCCGCTCGAGAGATATCCGCGTCTTCCCCAGCTTTCCAGCGGCGATCAGGCGGCGATGAACCAGCAAATCTGCATAGCGGCGGATAGGCGAGGTGAAATGGGCATAACGGGTCAGGCCAAGCCCATAATGACCAACATTATCCAGCGTATAAACAGCCCGTGCCTGACAGCGCAAAATGGCATCATTTACCGCCTCCTGGCTGCTGGTGCCGGCAGCTGCCTCTATCACCTGGTTAAAGCGTTTAGGGGTAATAACCTGTCCTTTGGCAAAGGGAATTTCCAGGGCTTCAGCCAGTTCGCGCAAATGGTCCATTTTTTCAGGATCGGGTCGCTCATGAACCCGAAAAACGCAATTATGCTGGCGTGATTCCAAGGTTTCAGCTGCACAAATATTGGCCAGAATCATCATCTCTTCAATCAGCTGATTAGCGGGAAGCTGGCGGCGCAAGCTTATCTCGGCTGGCTTGCCTTCTGCATCCATCACAATCCGCTTTTCGGCCAGATCAAGATTAAGTGCCCCGCGTTTATCACGGGCTTTCTTCAGAATAGAAAACACCGCTATCAGATGATGCAGGGTACCAGCGGGCAGGGGCAAATCTGATTCTTCGATCAGCCCGTCCATCACCTGTTGAACCTTGGTATAGGTCAGCCTTGCGGTAGAGCGCATCAAACCACGGAAAAATTTATGCTGATGTTTTCGGCCCTCAGCATCAATAAAAACCTCTACCGCAAGACAGGCTCTATCTTCATCGGGACGCAAAGAACACAGCCCGTTAGATAGCGCTTCTGGCAGCATCGGGATAACTGTACCTGGCAAATATACAGAATTGCCGCGTAGCCGTGCTTCTTTATCCAATGCGCTGTTTTCTTCCACATAATAAGCTACATCGGCAATCGCCACGATCAGCCGCCAGCCGCCATCTTCGGTTGGCTCGGCAAACACCGCATCATCAAAATCCTTGGCATCTTCGCCATCAATGGTGACCAGCGGCATATCACGAATATCAATGCGATCCTCACGGCCAGGCAGGCTGGCAGCCTCGGCTTGCTGCAGCATTTCTTCGCTAAAATAATGCGGCAGATCAAATTCAGCAATCGCCAACGCGATCAGCGTATCAGGGTCTCTGGCAGCTCCCAGAACTCGCAAGATACGTGCAGCTGGCAGGCCGCGCCGATTTTTGACGATTTCAGCTTCGACAATTAAATCTTCTTCTACTTCATGCTCGGAGGCTAGCAAGGGAAGCGGTCTGCGCCCGCCCTTATCTGCAGGTTCCAGCATCCAGTGCGTTCCCTTGTTCTGGAACTGTTTGGATGTATAAATACGCCCAAAGGTGCGGGTCTTTTGTGCAGGTAGTACCCGCATGATGGTACCGCGCAATCCCTGTTTTCCTGTTTTTACCCGGGCCAGGCAGCGGCTGCCCCGCTTTAGCGCCCGCCTGTTTTTATTATCTGGCAGAATTTCAATTGTTGGCTGGCTTGCCTCCTGTTGGCCCTTATATTTTTGCCTCTCATATTTTTGCCCCTCATATTTTTGCTCCTCATATTTTTGTCCGGCAATAACTGCATGGCCGACACCATCTTTGTCTATTTCGATAATTTCAATCAGGACTATTTCTGGCATCGGCGTGTCTGACTGGCCTGTATTTATATCGCTAGTCTGCTGGGTGGCAAGGGCATGCAGACGGGCGCGCAGGGCCGGGCGGGCGGCCGGTGGCAATTGGAAATGACGGGCAATTTCCCGAAGCTTTGGTGGCTTCTCGCAGCCATCAATATAGGCTGTTAGCGCCGCATTATCTGGCAGCTGATCTTCGGATTTTGACACGCAATTTATCCTAAGCTTAGGTTAAAAATATCCATCGGCATATGGCGAGGTGATAACTTGTCCTGAAGATTTTTCAAGAGAGTAAATTAGCTTCCAGAAGCCTTTTTAGCTGCCGCCTTTTTGGCAGTTGCCTTCTTGGCTGTAGATTTTTTAGGGGCCGCTTTTTTAGGGGCTGCTTTTTTAGCATTGGTCTTTTTAGCCGCCCCTTTTTTAGCCGCTTTTTTAGGGGCAGCTGCCTTAGCCGCCAGGATTGGCAGCGCATCTTCCAGCGTGACATCCTCAATAGACAGTGATTTGCCCAGCGGTGCGCGCAGCTTATTATGTTCAAAATAAGGGCCAAAGCGTCCGGCTTTCACATGAACCTCGCCGCCATCAGGATGCTGGCCAAGTACCCGTCCGGATTTCTTGCTCGCTTCTGCAAGCAAAGCCACCGCACGGTTTATGCCAACACTTAGCACATCATCCCCATCCTTC
>JBMHCK010000095.1:0-5856 GCA_049889955.1 Puniceispirillaceae bacterium (SeqCode) | reverse complement strand
TGTTAGCCCTCATCATAACGCCACCGATAATGGGGTGGTGTTGGTCCTTTATTTCGTCCACCTTGTTGCATCTGCTCATAACCGTGTGCCAAAGCGCCTACCGAGCGCGATAGACAAAATAGTCCTCTGGCCTGTTCTGGCGCAAAGCCTAATTCTGTATATATCACAGCAGAAGCCCCATCAATGTTCATCGGTACAGGCTTGCCTTTGATCTCAGCAAGGACAGCTTCAATTTGCAAAGCGATATCCATGAATTGTCCAGATACAATATTTTCATTTTGGGCTTCAGAAACCAAGGCCATCAGGCGCGGTGAGCGTGGGTCAACAGGCTTGTGAAAGCGATGACCAAATCCGGGTACATAGGGGCTTATATCCAGCCGGTAGGTTGTGAGGTATTCAATAAGGCTCGATTTATCCCATTTTGGCTGACTTGCCAAATCCTGTAACATAGATACAAATTGCTGACCTGCCCCACCATGCACATCATCAAGCATATGCACCGCAGTTCCCATCGCCCCGTTTAACCCCAAACCACAGGTTACTGCCATCCTAGCAGCAGCAATAGACGGGGCTTGCGGACCATGATCTACCGACGCGACCAACGCCGCTTCAAGTAATTCAGATTGCCCTTTACTGGGCCTCTCGCCACGCAGCATTAACCATATCATTTCTGCAAAGCTTAAATGCCCGATAAGATCCTGAATAGCCTGCCCGCGTATTTCTATACGGCCGGGTTCCATATCAATGATAGAGGTTGTCCACCAATCCGATACATCGCTCATATAACGCCCTCCTGACTAAGCTGTGCAATAGCGGCTTCATCATACCCCAAATTTTTCAGCAGCTCATGATTATGCGCACCCAAAATAGGCGGTGGCGTATCTACAGACACAGGCTGACCATCGCTTTGAAACCCCGTCCTCATCACCGTAACAGGCCTAACTGCCGCTTGTACATCATCAAACTGTGAGAGCAAACCTCGATGGGCAATTTGCGGATGTGCCAAAATTTCCGGAACTGTCATCACCACCCCGGCCGGGATACCTATATCGGTTAACTCTGTCTCCCATTCACTTGCTGCCTTTTGTCTCAAATAGGGTTCAAGCGCCTGAGTTAGGGCCTGTCGGTGCAACTTTCGGTTATCGCGCGTTGCAAAGCGATTATCGTCTGCCAGATGCGGGCATCCGATATGTTTGATTAGCGCCTGCCATTGACGTTCTTCATTTGCGGCAATGTTAAGGAGCCCATCTGCTGTCTGAAAAGTTCCAGAGGGGGCAGAGGTGATGTTTTCATTACCATGCTGTGCTGGTTGAACACCGCCAATCAGATAATTTGACACTACCCATCCCATTGTAGTCAGAACTGAATCAAGCATAGACACATCTATCATCTGCCCTCTAGGTTGTTTGTTAAGCGCGGCCGAAACCGCCATTGCTGCGGTTAGCCCGCCAATAGTATCCGCCAATGGAAATCCCACTCTAAGCGGGTCCTCTTCTGGCTTTCCGGTAATACTCATCAACCCAGAAAGCCCTTGAATTATTTGGTCATATGCAGGGCGCGGGCTTAGCGGACCGGTCTGGCCAAAGCCTGAGATTGCGCAATAAATCAGCTGTGGCTTCAGCTTTTTCAGCACCGGATAATTCAGGCCAAGACGTGCCATAACACCGGGTCTGAAATTTTCAACAACCACATCTGCACCTTGAACCAGTTTGCAAAAAATCTCCTTGCCTTTGTCTGATTTCAAATCAAGGGTCAGTGATTTCTTGCCGGCATTTTGTGCCAGAAAAGAGATGCCCATCTGCGCGGCACTTAACTGCTTGTCAGCGCCAAGCTGACGAGCTAAATCGCCGCGTCCAACCGACTCAATCTTAATAACTTCTGCCCCCATATGGGCCAATTGATGACAGCAAAAGGGCCCGGCCAGAACATTTGTAAGATCAAGAACTCGGATGCCAGAAAGCATAAATTCCTATCCTTTAGCCTGCTTCTTCGCAGCCCTACGTGAACGCATGGCAGGCAACACAATCAGCAGGATAGCTGCACATAATAATACTGCTGTCATTGGCCTTTCCCAGATAAAGCTTACCCCGTCGTAAAGTTGAGTAGCACGAGAGAAATTATCCTCAAGCATAGGCCCCAGAATAAAACCGATCAATAACGGTGCAAGCGGGAATGATGCAAAGCGAAAAATCGTTGCCGCTACTCCAAGCCCAACAAGAAACAATAATTCGGTGGCGTTATTCTGGCCAATATAGGCGCCCATCAATGTAAAAAACAAAATAAAGGGAATGAGAAAGGTTCGCGGAACTGTGAGCACCTTAGCGATATAAGGGATAAGCGGCAGATTCAATATCAATAGAACCACATTGCCGATATACATTGAAATAATAACAGACCAGAAAATTTCGGGTTGGTCCTGCATCAAACGCGGCCCAGGTGAAACATTCAGGGCAATCAGCGCTCCCAGCAAAATCGCAGTGGTTCCAGAACCGGGGATGCCCAAAGTTAAGAGCGGCACAAACGAACCCGTGCATGCCGCATTATTGGCACTCTCAGGTGCGGCCAGCCCTTTTACAGAGCCTTTGCCAAATTCCTTTCGCTCCTCCTCTGAGGCGATATTGCGTTCCACTGCATATCCCAGAAATGAAGCGATGGTTGCGCCGGCGCCGGGCATCACACCGATCAAGAACCCTTGCAAAGATTGCCGCCCAATTACTGGGGTGATTTTCTTTGCTTCTTCTTTTGTAATCCGCAAATCAGTGATTTCAGATTGCTTGCTCCCAGCCTTACCAGAACGACTGGGATCCAGAACAAGGAACAGCGTTTCAGGAATAGCAAACATCGCCATAGCCAGGGTGATAAAGCCAATACCAGACTGTAAATCCATTATACCCATAGTAAAGCGCGGCATATTAAATTGTGCACCCTCTCCCATAGTTGCCAGTGCCAGCCCAACAATCGTCATTAATAACGCCTTTGTGACCTGACCTGACCCTGCAAACGCGGCGATCGCAGATAAGCCAACCACCATCAGGGCAAAATATTCAGAAGAGTGAAACAGCAACGCTACAGAGGCCAGAGCCGGGGCGAAAAATACTAACAAAATGGCCCCGACCGTGCCACCAGCAAAGGAGGATATAGCCGCAATGGTCAGTGCTTTACCTGCCTTGCCCTGACGGGTAAGTGGGTAGCCATCAAAACTTGTTGCAACCGTAGAGGCAACACCCGGCGCGTTGATAAGAATAGAGGAGGTAGACCCTCCGAAAACCGCCCCGTAATATACGCCTGCTAATAAAATCAGTGCCGCTGCTGGATCGCCAATAGAGATCGCTACAGGGATCATGATCGCTATAATTGACATCGGTCCGAGACCAGGCAGCATCCCGATAAAGGTGCCGATTATACAGCCGCCGATAACCATCAGCATATTTTTTACTGAAAGAGCTGTATACAGGCCCAGCAGAAATCCTTCTATCATCGCTCCCTCCCTAACCGCCAGTCAAGATTGCAGGAAAGGGTGTCATGTAAATTCCCAGCACAGAATCTACAAGGTACCAAATGCCGTAACTCGCCAAAGCACTAACACTGCCTAGCAAAAGAAAACGACGCTCACCCAAGAGGATTGATCCCAGGGATAAAAACAGAAAAGTTGCGGCCAAGAACCCAAGGTCCCGCAAGGTCAATGCATAGACTACCATGCCGCCAATTAGGGCCAGCGCATCAAGGACTTGGTATTTCCGCCAGTCAGATATTTCAATATCGTCGCCGATTTGTTTATCTGACTTTTCAAGATTCAAAAGCACGGTAACCGCGCCGATAATGCCAATTACAGATAATATTTTTGGAAAACTGGATGGCCAAACAGGGTTCCGTTGCAAAATAGGCGGCAGCAAATCATCCATCTGAAAAAAGGCTGTATAGCCATAGATCAGAAAAATGAGCGCAATGATAAGCGCTATCCATCTGTCCAAAGCCATAATTTTCCCCCGTTGGTAAAAGACCACCCAGCCTTTACTGGCTGGATGGTCCATTCATCATTTTATGCCTTAAAGGAAACCGAGCTGTTTCATCAGATCGCCAATTTCCTTTTCCTGACCTTCAAGGAACGTCATGAAGTCATCGCCGGGGTTGTGGATATTTTCCCACCCATTGCGAGCGCGAACAGCTTCCCATTCCGGGGTGCTGTACATCTTGTCAATCGCCTTTTGATAGGCTTCCAGCTTGTCTTTTGGCAGACCTGGTGCGGCAAAAAACCCGCGCCAGTTCACGAAATAGGTATCAATACCCTGCTCTTTCATGGTCTTGGCATCCGGGAATGCGCCAACACGGTCATTTGAGGTCACCCCGATGATATTTGCTTCACCTGCTTTCGCCATGGCTACTGCCTCTGAAAAGCCGGTAGACAGGGCTTTAATCTCGCCGGACAGCAGTGCAGCCATCGCCTTGCCACCTGCATCATAGGCAACATATTTAACCTCTGTCGGGTTGGCCCCTGCAGCCTGCATAACCATCGCCGCCACCAGATGATCCATGCCGCCAGGAACTGACCCGCCGCCAATTGCGACACCAGATGGATTCGCCTTGTAAGCTGAAACCAGATCACCCATTGATTTGATATCTGAATTTGCCGGCACAACCAATGCAGCATAATCACCAATGGTTCCAGAAACCAATGTCAGATCCCGGAAATTATGCGGAAATACCCCAGTCAGGGAACGAATAACAATAGGAGTGGAATTCACCATCAAAGTGCCGTGGTTGCTATCTGCATTTTCGATCAAATAGCCGATGGCCTTACCCCCACCACCGCCAGACATATTTTCATAAGAAGCGGTGCCGACCAGACCTGATTTTGTCAGCGCTTCACCCGTACCACGAGCGGTACCATCCCAGCCGCCGCCTGCGCCACCAGGAATCAAAAAGTGAATAGAATCCACAATTTGATGACCATCAGCCATGGCCGGTCCCGCTAGACCGGTTGCCAAAGCTGCCGCAAGAAATGTCCTGCGCGCAATTGTCCATGATTTCATATTTTCCTCCCAAAGTAAGATTGTAATGTTATAAGTTAGTCTGACTTACTTCGACACTGCAAGTTTAAAAATTCTAAAGATAGAGAGTCAGGAAGTGGCTAGTGCAGTAACAAAAATTCTGATACCCGCTGGCGCGCTGGGGATACCCTACGACCGCGAAGCGCTGAAGCGCGGCCTGGAACATGAGCCTGACCTGATAGCAATTGATGGCGGATCAACCGATAGCGGGCCCTACTACCTAGGGACCGGGAATTCAAAATATTCACGCGCCGCAACAAAGGCAGATTGGGCCGATTTAATGGCGGCAAGAAGCACGGCGGGAGTGCCCCTGCTAATAGGCACTGCCGGGACTAGCGGCGCTGATAGCGCTGTTGACTGGATGCTAGACATCACACTTGAAATAGCAAGAGAACGTGGTGAAAAATTAAAAATAGCAACTTTAAAGTCTGGCCAGCAAAAGGAAAACATATTAACCGCTCTAGATAACAGAGCTATCACCGCACTCGAGGGTGCTCCGGACATCGATAGGACCGTTTTGGAGCAATGTACAAATATTGTTGCGCTAGCCGGTGTAGAACAAATTCAGGCAGCCCTTTCCAGTGGCGCCGATATCATTATTTCTGGGCGGGCGACAGACACTGCTATCATTGCCGCACTGCCCATTGCGCGAGGCTGTCATAAAGGAGCCGCCTGGCATGGTGCAAAAATCGCAGAATGTGGCGCGCTGGCTACCACCAACCCCAATACAGGCGTAATCCTGATGCGATTTGATGAAGCCGGCTTTACCATAACCCCGCTTGGCGAAGACACCTCAGCGACACCCTAT
>JBMHCK010000094.1:0-7765 GCA_049889955.1 Puniceispirillaceae bacterium (SeqCode) | reverse complement strand
GCGAAAATCGTCTCATTGGTATAATAGGGGACCTTGTCAAGGCCGCTTATTGGCGGGGCGACAGGGTGAGAGCCGGTTGCCACCACAAAATATTTAGCCCTGACCGTTATCGGCTGGCCATCATGGATAGCGGTAACACTGTCAGGGCTGATAAATCGGGCCTCTGCCTTGATAACATTAACCCCCAACCCGCGAAAGCGCTCTTCTGAATCATGGGGTGCGATGCCGGCAATAACGTCGCGCATATGGGCTTTTACAGCGGCAAAATCAATCTGTGCGTGGCCAGCGCTGATACCCATAGATGGCATGCCGTTGCTGGCAATTTTAGCGATTTTGGCGGCCTCCAACAGGGCTTTTGATGGCACGCAGCCGGTATTCAGGCAATCACCGCCCATCTCAGCACGTTCAAACAGCACCACATCTGCGCCCATCTGTGCGGCCCCTGCGGCAACCGATAGCCCGCCCGAGCCGCCACCAATAATGCAAATATCTGCTTTGATTATGTCATCTGTCATAAGATCTAGCCATTCTGTCTGCGCTCTCTCAGCCGTTTAACCACCACCGGCATCAGAGACAAAAGCCCCAGCGCCACAAGTGGGGCAATGATGTAGGGATCTTGCAAGGTTGATAAATCTGGCACCCGACCTTGCGCCAATACTTTATCAAAGCCGCGCCCCACCGCCACATATACAGCTGTACCTGGCGCGATGCCAATAAAGGTTGCGATGAAAAAAGGGGTCAGACGCATGCCCAGCAAGGCAGGAACAATATTAACGACCCAAAATGGTGCCGCCGGGATCAGGCGCAAAGCCAGCAAATAGGAAAAGGCATCTTTTTTGAATCCGGCTTCCAGCCGCGTGATAAATCCGGCCGCGCGCTGGGCAAAGAGGCTGGCAAAAACAGTTTTGGCGGCAATGAAAACCACACATGCCCCAACACTGGCACCAACGATTATCAAGGGTATAGCTGCCCATCCAAGTATCGCGCCGCCTGCCAAGGTTAATAATGAGGCTGCGGGCAGGGAAAGGGCCACCACAGCAGCATATAACAGCATAAAGCCTAGCCAGCTTGCCAGCTGATTGCGCAGGACAAATTCAGTGATCATACTATAATTTTCAGCCAATCCGGAAAAGCTGAGCGTGTTTTTCAAATCGGTGGTGAAAAAAACTGTCAGTCCAAGGAGTAAAACCGCCGGAAGCAGAAATTTTTTCATCGCATCATCCTTGTTTCTGCCGTATTTTGAGGCCATGATGCCTTCGCTGTGAAAAGGGCATCGAATTTTTTCAAGAGTAAGCATGATTAAGATTACAAAACAACCCATCAAAGCCGCGTCTCGTGCAGAGGCAAATAGCGTGTTTTTTAGCCAGAATTTTTCAGATGGAAAACATAGCCAGATAATCGCCAGGGCAGGTGGTTTTTTGCGGGGTGCCAGATAGGAAAAAATATGGATAAGGCATCTGGAAATCAGGGCGGAACAAGCGAGCAGGAACGGCGTGCGCGCCTGGATAAAGCTTTGCGCGAGAATTTAAAAAAACGCAAACAGCAGCAACGCGCTCGAAGCCAGACAGATAAATCAGACAAACTGGTAAACATAGAATCCAAAAGCTAGTTATTCGGGGATGACAGCACAAAAAACGCCCAAAAGTAACGCCCAAAAATAACGTATAAAACAAAATGTATGGAAGCTGAATATGGACAGTCTTAAAATAGATGGCGGGGTGCCACTGATAGGCAAAATCGCGATTAGCGGAGCAAAAAATGCGGCGCTTCCCCTGCTTGCTTGTGGCTTGATGGCTGGCTCGGATAGTTTGCGCCTCGGTAATGTTCCTGATCTGGCAGATACCAGGCTGATGCTGGCGTTATTGCGGCATTTAGGGGTCGAATGTCGCCAGGATGGCACAGAGCTTGTCCTTAGCGGGGCGGCTACCAGCCTTGTAGCGCCGTATGATCTGGTCAGTCAAATGCGGGCGTCTATTCTGGTGATGGGCCCGCTTCTGGCACGATATGGCGAGGCACAGGTATCCTTGCCAGGTGGATGCGCGATAGGAACGCGTCCGGTTGATTTACATATTCGGGCGATGCAAAAAATGGGTGCGATTGTCGAGCTGGCAGATGGCTATGTGCAAGCACGCGCGCCAAAGGGATTAACAGGGGCGAGGATAGAATTTCCCATCGTTTCGGTTGGGGCTACGGAAAATGCGATGATGGCGGCCTGTCTTGCCAAAGGGCAGACCCAGCTTGTAAACGCGGCCAGAGAGCCGGAAATACTCGATTTGGCAGAATGCCTTTCCAGCATGGGCGCAAAGATTGAGGGCGCTGGCAGTGAGGTTATCACCATAGAGGGCGTAGAGAATCTGCATAGCGGGGCGCATGCGGTTGTTCCCGACCGGGTAGAGGCAGGTTCCTATGCCATTGCAGCGGCGATGACAGGCGGCAAACTGCAGCTGACACAGATGCGTCCGGCGCATTTGCACAGCTTGTTTGCGGAGATGCGTCAGGCTGGCATATCTATCGAGATTGACGGTGATGCTGCCGAAATTAGCAGCGATGGCCGCTATCAGGCGGTAGATGTTGAAACCCAGCCCCATCCCGGATTTCCAACAGATTTACAGGCGCAATTCATGGCCATGATGTGTTTGGCTGAGGGGCGTTCCAGAATTTCGGAAACGATTTTTGAAAACCGCTTTATGCATGTACCAGAATTAATGCGAATGGGCGCGGATATCACTGTGGAGGGGCGCAGTGCAGTTGTTGCTGGTAAAAAATCGCTATTATCTGCCCCTGTTATGGCCACAGATTTGCGGGCATCGGTTTGTTTAGTCCTTGCCGGGCTGGCGACCAAAGGCGAGACAACCATTAGCCGCATTTATCATCTGGATAGGGGATATGCGGATCTGGAAGCCAAATTGGGGGCGTGCGGTGCGCGCCTGGCACGGGTTGCTGGCAGCTAGGCTAGCGTCAGGATATAACAAAAGATGACAGAACCGCAGCCTCTAAAATTAATAGCCCGCTCAAGCGAGGATATACAGGTAATGTCTGCCTTGCTTCAGGATGCGTTGCTGGCCAGTGCAGATATGCAGTTTCTTCCTGACGATAAAAGCTTTGTTGTGCTGGCAAACCGCTTTTGCTGGGAAGCCGATCAAAAGGCCCCACAACGGCGTCTGTGCGGGCTGAAAATAGGTCAGGTTGAAAAGGTGCAAACAAAGGGGATGCAGCTCGCAGCCGGCCAGTTTTACAATTTGCTCTCAATAGCGTATGAAGAGGCAGGAAATGGTTTGATTTTAACCTTTTCTGGCGGAGCGGCGATATGGTTGGAAGTTGCGGGTATTTCCGCAGCCTTGCGAGATGTCGCCGAGGCGCATCCAAGTTTTGCCCGCCCAGAACATGAATAGACAACATGCAGGCCCATAAATGACCGCATCAACAGAAAAGCTGATAATGGCCGTGCCAAAGGGCCGTATTCTTGAACAGGTTATGCCGGTGTTTGAGCAAGCTGGCTTAATCCCTGAACCTGCTTTCTTTGAAAAAGGAGAGCGGCGGCTGCGCTTTACGACTAATCATGAAAATCTGGATATTGTTCGGGTGCGCAGTTTTGATGTCGCCACTTTTCTGGCCTATGGGGCGGCGCATATGGGTGTGGCAGGCTCGGACGTTATCGCTGAATTCAGCCATCCAGAGATTTATGCGCCGGTGGATTTGAATATCGGGAATTGCCGGATGGTGGTTGCCTGTTCTGCTGAAGTTGCAGATGCTGAAGACCCGAAAAGCTGGTCTCATGTTCGGGTCGCTACCAAATACCCTTCTATGACAAAGGCCTATTTTGCCAAGCGCGGGGTGCAGGCAGAATGTATCAAATTAAACGGGGCGATGGAATTGGCCCCGCAAATGGGACTGTGTCGGCGGATTGTTGATCTGGTTGAAACAGGCTCTACCCTCAAGGCAAATGGTCTGGTTGAAGTGGAAACCATTGCCCAGGTCAGCTCGCGCCTGGTAGTCAATAGAACCGCATGGAAACAACATCCGCAAATGGTGGATGGCTGGATTTCGAGAATGCGCGCGGCTGTCCGTCAGGCGGCTGAATAGCTGTTATGACACACCCATCCGGACAGAATGACAATACAGGGGATGGCAAGACAGATAGCAGCGTTGCCGGGCGTCTGGTACAAATCCATATTGAACAGGACCCGTTAAAGCGCGTCAGCCCGGAACGCCAGCATGAGCAGAATGTCGCGATTTATGATCTGCTGGATGAAAACAGCTTTGAAGTGAAAAGCCAAAGCGGACCCTATCATCTCTATTTAAAGACAGATTTACGGCATATCTATTTTGATGTGCGCGACAGCCAAGAGGTGGCGTTGAGCGGCTTTGTCATGGCCCTTGGCCCGTTTCGGCGCATCATGCGGGACTATCACATGGTCTGTACCAGCTATTATGAGGCTATCCGCACAAAATCTCCGTCCCAGATTCAGGCTATCGATATGGGGCGGCGCGGCCTGCATAATGAAGGGTCTGATCTGTTGATGCAACGATTGGAAAATTATGTGCAGGTGGATAATGCTACCTCACGTCGGCTGTTTACGCTGATTTATGTGATGACGTCCAGAGGAGAGAGATAACATTGTCTGAGAGGTTACTATTTACCTGCACGCAAAATGCGGTGCGCTCGGTGATTGCAGAGGCGCTTTTCCAGCAGCTTGTTTGTGCATCTGATTTTCAGGTCAGCTCCTGCGGGGTTATCGAAGGCGCAGCAGATGGATATGCGATAGCGGTGATGATAGAACAGGGGGTGGATATCAGCGCCCATGAGGCCTGTTCATTTGACAGCCTTTTGGCAGAGGAATTTGACCGGATTATTTCATTTTCGGCCGAAGCCCATGATAAAGCAGAACGCTGGGCACACTCAGGTTGCAAGACAGAATTATGGGAAGTGCGCCCACCGCATCTGGAGGAACGCGCAAGAGAAGCAACCCTGGAAAGCTACCGCGCTTTGCGAGATGAAATTGCGGCAAAGCTGGAAGCTAATTTTGGACCCTTTGTGCAAAAAACTTGACCTTTTTGGCTAAAGCAACAATAAACAAACCAATGTCAAAACCACGGAGGATATGACTGGATGGCCAAAGAAGGCGTCATTGAATTTTCTGGAACGGTCGCAGAATTGCTGCCGAATGCCATGTTTCGGGTTAAGCTGGATAATGATCACGAAGTGCTGGCCCATACCAGCGGCAAAATGCGAAAGAATAGAATTCGCGTCCTTGCCGGTGACCGGGTCAATGTCGAGATGACCCCGTATGATCTGACCAAAGGGCGGATTACTTTCCGTTTCAAATAATCTGGCTGTTTTAAATGATCCGGCCGCTTTAGATGATCAGGCTGTTTAAATTGTTCTGGCAAGCCCTTGTACCTTTTCTGCGCCACTCTCAGACTGTCTTGTGATGACCGGTTATCTGAACGCGCCACATAATGCCCCTTTTATTCTGGCTTCTGCTTCGCCGCGCCGATGTGAATTATTGGCGCAGGTTGGTCTTATGCAGGATGAAATTCTGCCAGCAGATATAGATGAAACCCCGTTAAAATCTGAATCCCCAGACGTCTATGCTAGGCGTATGGCGATTGCCAAAGCCCAAAAAATTGCCCAGAAACGCCCGCATGGATTTGTTCTGGGTGCAGATACCGTTGTCGCCTGTGGCCAGCGTATCTTGCCAAAGGCCGAGACAGTAGAAGATTTGCGTGCCTGTTTAACCCTGTTATCTGGTCGTCAACATCGTGTCTATGGCGGTATTGCCCTGATAGCTCCCAATGGCAAGATTACCAGTCGCCTTAGCTTGAGCAAAGTCGCCTTTCGCCGCCTCTCCCATAGCGATATGGACGCGCTGATCCGGCAGAAAGACGGGATTGGCAAGGCAGGCGGATATGCTATTCAGGGACAGGCGGGCCTGTATATTCGGAAAATTTCCGGCTCCTATTCAAATATTGTCGGGCTGGATGTGCATCAGCTAGGCGGCGTGCTCTTGGCGGCAAGGTTCACCTATGGCTGAGGAAAATAACTATCTGCTGGTAGATGATACGCAAAGCGCGCGCAAAATTGTCTTTTTTCAGGCCGGGCGAGTAGCCGAATTCTGGCACGCACAACAGGGGCCAGAGCTGGGCGAGGTTCATTTAGCGCGGGTGGTGCATCTACAGGCAGCCCAGCGCCGCGCTACCGGCACATTGCAGGGTGGCACTAAAATCAGCTGGCGGACCCGGCGCCATGAACATCTGGATACTGGCCAGTTAGCGGTGGTAACCCTTACCGCTTTTGGCTGGCAGGATAAGCCAATGCAAGCAAGTGCAGGTGCCCAGTTAGCCGGACGATATAGCTTGCTAATCCTGACCGAATGGGGCAAGGCTAGCCCTATTCGCATATCTAAAAAGACCGGGGATAATACATCTTCTGCCGGGCTATTACAGACGCTGGAAAAAAGCAGTTTGGCGGCGCTTTTAGACGCCGCTGGCGCTAGCCTTGTCGTGCGGCGTCAGGGTTTGATAAGGGCGGCACTAGACCTGCCAGAGACAGCAAAGCGCGTGATAGAAGAGGCGCAGATGCTGCTGGGGCTGTGGCAGGAACAGGCAACCCCCCTTGCAGATAAGCGCAGTGAAGCCAGGCCACGACAAATTTTTGCCGGTCTGCCTTTGCTTCAGCAGGCTATTTTATATGCCGGTGAGAGGGATGTTCGTATCGCCGCTGAGGATGATTTTATCCGGATATCAGGCGAGCTAGCTCCGCTTTTATCAAAGGGGCATGATTGTGCAGGCGGGGCAGTAATCTGGATAGAGCCGACCCGCGCTGCGGTAATGGTGGATATTGATAGTGCGGCCTCTAATCTGGCTCCCTTACCGCTGGCAGTGCAGGTTCTGCCTGAAATATTTTATCTCTTGCGCCTGCGGGGCTTGGCTGGGCGGGTGCTGATAGATATCCCCTATCTGCGCGCAGCAGAGCGGCACCAGATAAGCCAGCAGATAGAGAGCTTATGTCGTGCCGATCCCCGGCATCCTGAATTTAGTGGCTTTACCCCATCTGGCCTTGTGGAACTGCGCTATCGCTATGGCCGCCAGCCTCTTGACAAGACCCTTGAAATTTTGTGAAGGTCAGGCAGGGTGGAGCTGTTGAAACACGGCTAGAACAGATATGGTAAAGAGCAAAAAATGCGCGATAAACCGGAATTAAAAGTCGTTGATGGCAAAAAGAAATTTGCCCCCTGTCCTACATGTTCCAAGCCCAGTATGCGCCAGCATATCCCGTTTTGTTCTGCACGTTGCGCGCAAATTGATCTGGGGAAATGGCTGAACGGGGATTATGCTATCCCCGCCCATGAAGCAGAATAGGACAGCAATATTGAAGCGTTGCTTGCCGAAGCAGATAAAGACACGGGCCTGCACTAGCCAACTTGTGCAGAATAAAGCATTTTTCCATCTGGACAGGGCTTTATCATAAGGCTATAACACCGAACAGCATTTTAGTATTTGTCTATTCATATGGCTAAAATGTTGCTGTCACCAACAGGAAATACCTGTAGATGATAGATATGCCCAGGTAGCTCAGTTGGTAGAGCAGTGGACTGAAAATCCTCGTGTCGGTGGTTCGAATCCGCCCCTGGGCACCATTCCTTACTCATCGTACCCACGATACCCACGTCAACCCATTGTTATTCCGAGCTTTTCGGTGTGTAACTGTGTGGGTGGTTTTGCTGTGGTACAACAAAGAGTACAACATTTTCTCTGGCAGAAG
>JBMHCK010000093.1:0-13501 GCA_049889955.1 Puniceispirillaceae bacterium (SeqCode) | reverse complement strand
TGCGCAAATTCATCTTTTTTCCCCCTTCGACGTAAGGATCAGTTGACCAGATTAACCTGTCTCGGCTGCGCTAAAAATATGGAAGCAGACCAGGCAGGTCGATCACATGATATTACTCCCCCCCTTCTAGCGGTTTTTTTTAGTAAAGAAAAGCCACTGCGACGGCCTGTCGCGCGTTTTTTTTGCAGGGCGCAAAGTAATCTTCAAAATCCCCTCTCAAACCGCTTCTTTTCGCACGCCCCTCTTGAAAGAAACAGCTAAACCAACCATTATCACCAGATAAGCTTATTCAGTGCTTTTTGATGAAAAAAGCCCCGGAAAACCGAAAAGCCCTAAAAAACAAAAAAAAGGCAGAGCGATGACCCTAATGGACCAGACAGACGCATTATTCTTTGGCAAGACAGGCCTGGATAAAGATAATACCCTAGCCATTGTTGCAGACTGCCTGAACGGTGCGGATGATGGCGATTTATTCCTGGAAATGCGGCATTCAGAAATGCTGGGCTTTGATGATGGTCGGCTAAAGACCGCCACCTATGACCAAAGCGCCGGATTCGGCCTGCGGGCTATCGCTGGTGAGGCAGATGCGTTTGCCCATGCAGGCGAGCTATCCGAAGCCGCACTTAGACGCGCTGCAGAAACAGTATCATCCGTGGCCTCCGGGCATGGCGGACAGCTGGCACTGGCCCCGGATGCCG
This sequence comes from Puniceispirillaceae bacterium (SeqCode), assembly GCA_049889955.1. Classification (GTDB taxonomy): domain Bacteria; phylum Pseudomonadota; class Alphaproteobacteria; order Puniceispirillales; family Puniceispirillaceae; genus JADHLI01. Next base: position 12,803 of record JBMHCK010000093.1, on the reverse strand, counting down.
GGCGGAATAAACCGCTTTATAGCGATTTAAATCCGCTGGCCCAAACCCCCTTTGCCGACAAAGTCGCGCTGTTACAGAAAATTGACGCCTATGCCAGAGCCGCAGACCCGCGCGTCTGTCAGGTTAGCGCCAGTATCGCAGGCTCGTGGCAAGCGGTGCAAATCCTGCGCCCTGACCATTCCTGTTTTGCCGATATTCGCCCGCTTGTGCGGATGAATGTCGCAGTTGTGGTTGAACAAAATGGCCGGATGGAAACCGGGTCCAGCGGCACTGGCGGGCGGTTTATGTTTGCCCGTTATCTGGATGATAGCTTATGGCAGGCAGAGGTAGACGAGGCCCTGCGGATTGCCCTGTTGAATCTTGATTCGGTTCCAGCCCCTGCCGGAGAGATGGAAATAGTTCTGGGCGCTGGCTGGCCAGGCGTTATGCTGCATGAAGCGGTTGGACATGGCCTGGAAGGGGATTTTAACCGCAAAGGCACTTCGGTATTTTCTGGGCGTGTTGGCGAGCAAGTGGCCGCCAAAGGGGTTACGGTTGTTGATGATGGCACTATGGCAGACAGGCGCGGCTCTATTACCATTGATGATGAGGGTACAATTTCTGCCCGTAACGTGCTGATAGAAGATGGTATCCTGAAAGGCTATATGCAGGATCGCCAAAATGCCCGTCTGATGGGTGTGGAGGCTACCGGAAATGGACGGCGCGAATCCTATGCCCATCTGCCGATGCCGCGCATGACCAACACCTTTATGGAAAATGGCTCTTATGATCCGCAAGAGATTGTCGCCTCTATGAAAAAAGGCCTGTATGCCGTGAATTTTGGCGGCGGTCAGGTAGATATTACTTCGGGTAAATTTGTGTTTTCTGCTTCGGAAGCCTATCTGGTGGAAAATGGCAAGATTGGCGCGCCTGTCAAAGGGGCAACCCTAATTGGCAGCGGGCCTGATGCGATGTCCAAAATCACCATGATCGGCAATGATATGGCCCTGGATCGCGGTGTGGGCACCTGCGGTAAAGCTGGGCAATCTGTGCCAGTTGGGGTCGGTCAGCCAACCTTGAAAATGGGCGGGATTACCGTTGGCGGCACCGAAGCGGCCTAGCACGCATCCTCTGGATTTAGCTGGTCATGGGCGGGTTTTTATCCGCCAGACAATCACCAGCAATAAAGTCGTTATAACAAATCCAAAGCCAAAGGATAGCTGGCCTGTCCCTGCCTGATAAAGCGGGCCAGCTATGGTCAGGCCAATTACCTGTCCCATAGAGCCAAACCCCTGTACCAGCCCCAGCGCTCCGCCCATTTGATCAGCACGCGCCGCATGCGAGGATGCCGCCGACAAGGTGGGATTTGTCAGGGCAAAGCCAACACATACAAAGCTGGTAGAGGCCAATATCAGAACAAACATCATCAGTTCGCCAGATAGTGGCCCGCCAGATATTTTCTCACCGGCTATCAGGGCGGTAAAGAGCTGGCCGAATGCCAGTATGCTGACCCCTGTCACAACAATTGGCATTTCGCCAAAGGCCCTTGTTAATCTGCCGATAAGCCCACCTTGTACAAGGATGATACATACCCCGATATAGGTAAATAGCCAGCCTGTCTCGCGCGGGCCAAAGCCCAGCAAATCGCGCACCAGCAATACATAAGAGGCTTCTACCTGGGCAAAGGCCAGATTAAGACAGAAAAAAGCCAGGGCAAACATGCCGATAGGGCTGGATAACATCGCTTTCAGCGCAACCAGAAAGGCTTGCTTGTCAGAGGTATCGGCGGGGGCTGCCTTCTGTAATTTCAGGCGCAAAGCTAGACAGACCGCGATAAAAGAAAACAACGCGGCCACCAGAAACGGCACCTGATGCACAGGCCCGGAACCCAGCCCTCCCAACAGCCCGCCAATAGCCGGACCCAGCACAAAGCCAGAGCCAATAGCCGCCCCTAAAAACCCCATGATACGCGCACGTTCATCCGGCTTTGAATTATCCGCGATTATCGCCTGTATGACGCCAATGTTCCCCGCCGATAATCCGGCAATAATACGGGCCACAAACATCGAGATGATATCATTGCTCAGCGCAAACCACAGATGTGCAGCCGTGCCGATAATCAGCGATACCAGTAAAACGGGCTGGCGCCCTATGCGATCAGATAATCGGCCCAGAATCGGATTGGCAATAAACATCGCCAGAGCAAAGCTGGCCAAAAGGGCGGTCATCACCGTTTCGGAATAGCCCAGATTTTCAATAACCGTATAGGGCAGCACCGGGATAAGCGCACCGATCCCGACAAAATTCACAAAGGTAATCAATAGCAGTGCAAACATTTATTTTGGCTTCTTCTTTTTGAAGATGCGGCTATTTATCAGCCCTTTTGCGGCATGTGGCCAGATAATTCTGCCCCGGCCCGAGTAATGATAGCCTAGTAATGATATTCTTTGAAAATAGGCCGGACATCTTTGCCCCAGGAGCTGTAATATTTATCCAGCATCAGATCTGCATGGGTTTTGCCAGAGGCCACTATTTCCTGCAGCGGGGCCAGAAACTTGGTCTCATCCTGTCCGTTATCATCACAAAACGCCCGTGATTTCAGCCCGGCCTCGGCAATATCCAGAACCTCTTTTGCCAATTCATGAACAGAATGTCCGGCCAATTGCCCCTGCAACCCGTCTATGGCAACCGATAATCGGCCAGCTTCAACATCGCTTGCGGTGAATTTAGCTACCAGCTGCTCGGCAGAATCAAGCGCGCCATCATCATATAACAGCCCGACCCAAAAGGCTGGCAACGCACAAATATTGCCCCAGCTGCCGCCATCTGCACCACGCATTTCCAAATACCCCTTTAGCCGCACTTCTGGAAAAGCGGTGGTCATATGATCTTCAAAATCGGCCATGCTTGGATATTCGCCCTCAAAACCTGGCAGACGGCCAGCCATGAAATCGCGAAAAGACAGACCAGAGACATCTAAATATTCATCGCCGCGATGCAGAAAATACATCGGCACATCCAAAATATAATCTACCCATTTTGCATAGCCAAAATCAGCGTCAAACACAAAGCTGGGTACGCCGCATCTGTCCGGATCTGTATCCGTCCATGCCTGCGCCCGCGTAGATTTCAGACCAGAAGGGCCGCCATCTTTGAAAGGTGAATTTGCGAACAGAGCGGTTGCAATAGGTTGCAAGGCAAGCGAGGTTGTGAATTTACGCACCATATCGCGCTCATCTTCATAATCCAGATTTACCTGCACGGTACAAGACCGCAGCATCATATCCAGCCCTAAATTGCCGCGCTTTGGCATATATTCGCGCATGATTTTATAGCGCCCCTTTGGCATCCAGGATATATCATCGCGCCCCCAAAGTGGCTGAAACCCAACCCCAAGCATACATAGCTCTAATTGCTGGGTGATATCGCGCATCTGGCGTAAATGCGCGCCTGTTTCCGCACAAGTTTCATGCAGGCTGACCAACGGCGCACCAGATAATTCCAGCTGGCCACCAGGCTCTAGCGTCACTGACCCGCCATCGCTGCTTTTCAGGCCAATAATATGGCCCTTTTCGATGATAGGCTGCAGGTCATATTGCTCTTGCAACAAAGACAGAAGCTGGCCAACCCCTTGCGGCCCGTCATAGGCTACAGGCTTGAAAGTGCCTTTGTGGAATAGAAATTTTTCATGCTCGGTGCCAATACGCCAGGCTGATTTAGGCTTACCCTTTTCAGCAAACCATTGAATGAGTTGCGTGCGGTCTGTAACCGGCTGTGCATCGGTATGTTCGTTCATTTTTCCGGTCTCTTAATTCCAGCTAGAAGCAGCCAGGGTGGGGATAAGCCTAGTTGATATGCAAATATATATACAGTGATTTTTAGCTATCATGCCAATCCCCGCAAACGGCCTGATACAGGCTTAATGCAGCAAGCGCTGCGGTATCACTTCTTAATATACGAGGGCCAAGACTGATTTGTATCACTTCTGGACAGCGAAGAATTTTTGCCCGTTCTGCTTCAGAAAATCCGCCTTCCGGCCCTATCAGAAGGGCAGCTTTGCGACCTGTTATTTTCTGTAAAACAGACACCATATCTGGCCGCTGTGCTGTGGCGGCAAACAGCTCGTCACAAAACAGGATTACCCTGTCTTGCGGCCACTCTGACAGCCGCTCCTCCAGGCTCTCAAAATCACCGATTTCCGGAATATCCAGCCGACCTGTTTGCTCGGCAGCCTCTATCGCATTTGCCCGCAGCCGGTCGGTTTTCACACGGCTAACCTGACAGAAATCTGTATCAACAGGCTGGATCAGACGCGCGCCCAACTCTGTGGCCTTTTGGGCCATAAAATCCAGGCGGGTGCGCTTGATAGGGGCAAATAACAACCAGACATCTGGCGGCAAAATCCGTTCGCGGCCGATTGCAGTCAGGGTCGCGGCAACATGTTTTTTTCTGACCTCGGTTATTTCGGCAATAAAGCTGTTATCCTGGCCATTAAACAGCTCAATCTTATCGCCGATACGCCGGCGCATCACTGTTGCCAAATAGTGCGCTGCCTCGCCGGCCAGCTGTACAGATGCGCCCTGCATCAATGGCTGGTCTGTAAATAATCGAATAGATAGAGTGCCGGCATTCATAGTTATCAGATTTAGGCTGAAACCATGTGTGATGGCAAGCGCTTTTATCCCCATCACGAAAAAGAATTCCTTGGAATTGCGGCTATGTTCTCCAGCTTATCTGACAGCGAAATCTGTAACTTTAAAAAATTGTCATAGACATCAAAGACAGGCTCAGCTAGTCAGAAAATCATGACAATCCATAACCGTAATGCAAAAGACTCTGGCAGGAAAGACTCTGGCACAAAGCGCGCTAAGAGTTCGCCAAGCGATATTCGTCTTGAAGGCTGGTGGCAGCTGTGGCCGCAGCCCTTGCACCCCTTTATCACGCTCGCCCGTCTGGACCGGCCGATAGGATGGTGGCTATTGCTATTACCAGGCTGGTGGATAATCGCTGGCTATAGCCCGAATATTCAGGTTGCTGTATTTTTCATGGCGTTATTTTGGGTTGGCGCGATTGTGATGCGGGCGGCAGGATGTGTGGTCAATGATCTGTGGGATCGGAATATCGATAAAAAAATTGCGCGCACACGCACGCGCCCGCTGGCGTCTGGCCAGATTAGCATTTTTGGTGCGGTATCTTTTCTAGCTTTGCTTATCCTTATTGGTCTTGGTCTGTTGGTGCAATTACCCCCGCAAAGCTGGCTGGTTGGCCTGTCTGCGGCGCCCTTAATCCTTTTATATCCGCTAGCGAAACGGTTCTTTGGATTTCCGCAAGTCATATTGGGACTGACCTTTAGTTGGGGCATTTTTGTAGCCGCCTCTATTTTATGGTCAGGCTGGCCCCCTATGGGCCTGTTCATCATTTATGCCGGCACCGTATTTTGGGTGATTGGCTATGATACCATTTATGCCATACAGGATATGGCAGATGACCAGATAACTGGCGTTAAATCCTCTGCCCTTAGCCTGGGCCGCCATCTGCAAGCTGGTGCAGCGGCATGTTACGGGATTGCCTCCAGCTGTTGGCTAGCTGGATTTTACAGCCTGTCTGGTCTGGATATCTGGCTAATCGGGGTCGTGGCAGCAGCGCTGCATCTCGGCTGGCAAACCTTGCAAATAAATAGCACGGAGCCTCAAACCGCCTTGCGCCTGTTTAAATCTAATCGCGATACTGGCTTATTGATAACCGCCGCATTACTGGCCCAGCACGTTATCCACTAGAACAGATAGCCCGGCCCATTAATCCACCCTAGCCATTTAAATCCGCGCTGATTTTCCAGGGCGGGCGTTCTGGCTGAACCGCCTGTTCTGCCAGTCGCTGGCGGATGGAATGACGCAAGCCAGCATCCTTTTGCACCTGCTCTACCCATTGATAAATATCGGGTACCCCGCCACCAAGCTTGGCAAAGATATCTTCCTGCATCTGTTTTTGGCTAGCTTCGGCAAAGCTGCGATCACGGGCGGCTATCTGGCTCAGCGCAAATGGCCCGCCACCAGACAGATTAAACGCGCCGGCAATGGCCGCATAGCCAAATAATCTGTCTGGCAGATCATGGGAAAGCGGGGTAATTACCTCTCTATCCCATTCCACCCAGTCATAAGCCTCGCCTAGCGATTCTGTTGCATGCATCATTTGCAACTGATCCGGGTCCAGCCAGGCCATATTCAAAACAACAGAAGATCCCACACAAGGAAAAGCCGAGCATGGGACCGCCCCGTAATCGGCAAGATTGGCAACATGCACAATATCACAATCTGCCAGCTGAACCGGCGTTACCGGCACTTCGGCGCTTTCGCCAAATTTACGATAAAGCTGGGCGGGGGCGCGGTTGGATCCCACCGATAATACAGCCACCCGGCCACTGAAATCATAGCTATCGGGCAACGCCAACTGATAGCCATTTTGCAACAAAAATGCCCCGTCAGGTGCGCTATAGGGATAGCCAAAAGCACGTTCCTGCATAGTCATTTTCGGAATTTTCAACATTAACCCTACTCTAGCCTGCAGATGCAAAAAAGGCTGGCGCTATAGCTGCAACCCGCTAAGCATATCTGTGCCCAGCATGATGTTCATATTCTGGACCGCAGCACCAGCTGCCCCCTTGCCCAGATTATCCAGACGCGCGGTCAGCACAAACTGGCTTGCCGCCTTATCCGCAAAGACAAACAGCTCCATGCTATCGCGCCCGGCCAGAGCTTCGGCTACCAGAAAATTATGCTCATCAAGGCCATTAGCGCCCATAACCGAAATAAGCGGCATATCCGCATAGGCATTTTGATAGGCCGCGATAATATCTTCGGTGCCAACCGGACGGGCAAACTGGGCTTGATGCAAGGGGATATTAACCAGCATGCCTTGTGCAAACTGGCCAACCGAAGGCAGGAAAACAGGCCGATCACGCAAACCGCTATGGGCTTGCATCTCTGGTAAATGCTTGTGCGACAGGCTCAGCCCATAGGTGCCATAGGCAGGGGCCGCACCAGCTTCATATCTGGCGATCATTGCCTTGCCGCCGCCGCTATAGCCGCTGACACATGGCGCGGATAATCCGGTTTCTGGTGCGATTAACCCGGCCTCAATCAGCGGTCGTACCAGTACGATAAACCCGGTTGGATAGCATCCAGGATTGCTCAGCATGTGGGCATTGGCAATTTTTGCTGTCTGTCCGGCAGACATTTCAGCAAATCCATAGACAAAATCTGGATGCACCCGATGGGCTGAGGACGCATCAATAAGCCGTACATCGCCAGGCAGCTCGGCAGCCATCCGCACCGCTTCTATCGCCGCTTCATCTGGCAGGCATAACATTGTGATATCTGCCTCTGCCATTGCAGCAGAACGCGCAGCAGCTTGTTTGCGCTCGGCATCGCCTAGCACCAGCAGGTGAATATCGGTCCGTGCGGCAAGCCTGTCTGCGATTTGCAGACCTGTTGTTCCCGCACCCCCATCTAGAAAAATTTTATAGGTCATAATACTCTCACTGATAAACTGCACCCTGGCATTTGGCAAGCGGTTGCATCTGCGGGCTATACGTACTATTTCATTGCGTATGGAAACACATGATAAAAAAATCGTAGATAAAGTGCTCAGCGCGGCCAAAAAAGCTGGCGCAGATGGGGCAGATGTTAGCTTTATTAAAGGGCATGGGCTGGATGTGCAGGTGCGCCTTGGCAAAGTAGAATCAGCAGAACGATCAGAAGATTATCAGGTCGGCATGCGGGTTTTTGTTGGCCAGCGTTCTGCCAGCATCTCTACTGGTCAGCTAGAGGATGAAAACATCGCTGAACTGGCGGAACGTGCGGTAAGCATGGCCAAAATTGCGCCAGAAGACCCCTATGCACGGCTCGCCACAAAACAAGAGCAAGCTAGCATATTGCCAGAAATAGAGCTATTTGATGATACGAGCTTTAGTACAGATCAGCTTAGCGATATGGCCCTGACCTGCGAGGCGGCCGCACTTGACCAGAACGGTATCAGCAACTCAGACGGCGCCTCTGCCTCTACCGGCATGACCGAGATTCTGATAGGTACCAGCACCGGGTTCAGCGCTGCCTATAAACGTTCTAGCTTTGGCGTATCTGCGGTGGTATTGGCCGAACATGATGGCCAGATGGAACGCGATTATGATTACAGCGCATCGGTTTTTGCCGAGGATTTGGACTCGCCGGAAAAAATTGGCAAAAGCGCCGCCGAACGCACCCTGGCCCGGCTTGGCGCGCGCAAGCCGCAAACAGGCAGCTTTCCGGTTATTTATGACAAACGGATATCACGCTCTATTGCCGGGCATATCGCCAGCGGCATTAATGGGGCCGCGATTGCCAGAGGAACAAGTTTTCTGAAAGATCAGCTAGGCCAGGCGATTGCCGCCTCCTCAATTTCCATTATTGATAATCCGCTATTGAACAGGGGCATGGGGTCCCGTCTATTTGATGGCGAAACTTTGCCTGTAACCTCGCGCTATATGGTGGAAAATGGCGTATTAAATGGCTGGCTTTTAACCTTGTCTACAGCGGCCCAGCTTGGCATGACCCCAACGGGCAACGCTTCTCGCTCCCTATCTGGTCCGCCCAGCCCTTCTGTATCCAATTTCATTATGGAAAATGGCGATACCGCAGTCGAGGATATGATTGCAGATATTAAACAGGGGTTTTACATTACCGAAATGATGGGTTCATCTGTTAGCATGACAACAGGGGATTACAGCCGAGGGGCCTCTGGTTTCTGGGTTGAAAATGGCAAGCTGGCCTGGCCTGCTACCGAGGCAACCGTTGCGGGTAATTTGAAAGATATCTTCATGAATATGACCCCTGCGAATGATCTGGATTTACGCCAATCTATCGCGGCGCCATCTTTATTTATCAATCAGCTGACCGTTGCAGGTAGCTAAATCATGACAGCACCCAGCTCTACACGCCTGGCTGATTGGGCGGAACTGATGCTGAAGGATCATGGGTTTTTGCGTCTGGCCTGGCATAATCTGCACCCGATAGATGACCAGATGTGGCGAAGTAATCAGCCAACCCCGAAACGGGTAGAACAGGCCGCACAGGCCGGCGTTAAAACCATCATAAATTTGCGCGGGCCGCGAAGTGATGGGGGGTGGAAGCTGGAAGCTGAAGCCTGCAAAAAAGTGAATATCACGCTGATTGATTTCACTGCCAGATCGCGCGCCGCCCCGGATAAAGAAATGCTACATGCGGCCCGGGATTTATTTAACACTATCGAGATGCCAGCCCTGATGCATTGCAAGTCCGGAGCGGATAGAGCTGGATTAATGGCCGCGCTTTATCTACTAATCCACCGCAAACGCCCGGTTGCTGAAGCTATGAAACAGCTCTCTTTTCGCTATTTGCACGTCCGGCAGGCAAAAACCGGTATGCTGGACAGTTTTTTTGAAGCATATGCCCCCTATGAAGCCAAAGGCATGGCCTTTTTCGACTGGGTAGATAATGTGTATGATCCCAAACGCCTGCATGATGATTTTATGGCCCGGCCCTGGGCAGAAAAGCTGGTAGATGGGATTTTGCGCCGCGAATAACAGCGATAGGCGCGCCCTCAAATAATCAATCAGGGTCTGTTATTCCCCCCAATAATTACTCAGGGGTTTGCCGCCAACGATTGCAGCGCGCATAATTCAGCATATAACCCTTTTTTCGCCATCAATTCTTCATGCTTGCCCCGTTCCACAATCTTGCCTGCTTCCAGCACAAAAATGGCGTCTGCGTGGCGGATGGTGGATAGGCGGTGCGCGACAACCAAATTGGTTCGCCCTTGTGATAACCGCTCGAGAGCTTGCTGAACCTGTTTTTCGCTTTGGGCATCCAGAGCGCTGGTCGCTTCATCCAATAGCAAGATAGGCGCGTCTTTTAACATTGCGCGGGCGATTGAAATACGCTGGCGCTGGCCACCTGACAGCCGGTTTCCTGTTGCCCCAACAATTGTATCATACCCCTGCTCTAGTTGCTGGATAAAGCGCTCTGCGGCACCGGCCTTTGCAGCGGCTTGCACCTGTTCTGCTGTGGCGTCTGGCTGGCCAAAACGAATATTGGCAGCAATCGTATCATCAAATAAAACCGCCTCCTGCGATACCAGTGCCATTTGCCGGCGCAGACTTTGCAAGCTTATTTTAGAAATATCCTGTCCATCTATCGTAATTTTCCCAGAACCCACATCATAAAAACGGGGGAGCAAATTGATGATAGAGGATTTCCCGCTTCCGCTAGGCCCGACCAGCGCCACCGTCTCGCCTGCACCAACCTCAAAGCTAATCTGGCTTAGTACATCTGTATCCCCATAAGCAAAGCTGACATCCTGAAACTGGATATGCCCTTTTTTAACGACCAGTTCAGGGGCAGATGGCACCTCTGTTATGGTGTTTTTCCTATCTAAAAGCTGGAAAATACGGGCGGTTGCCGCCATCCCTTCCTGGGTGACCGCATTCAGGGTGCCAATGGCCCGCACTGGCTGTACCAGCATTAACAGGGCGGTGATAAAGCCAACCACATCGCCAACCTGCATCACCCCTATCTGTACCTGCCAGGCGGCCACACCAATAACCCCGGCAATAGCAAAGCCGCCCAATACTTCCAGGATGGGATCGATACGCGCGCGCCCGGCGAGCAAGGTCACTAATTTTTGATAGAGGATTTCAAACGCGCTACTGGTACGCGCTTTTTCAGCCCCCTCTCTCTGATAGGCTTTAACCATGCGGATACCTTGCAATGTTTCAGCCAGCAGTGAGGTCACCTCTTCTAAATGTTCCTGCAAGGCCCCGGATGCGGCGCGTTGGCGGCGTCCTATCCGCACAATTGGGCGCATAGCTAATGGATAGACCGCCAGCACAAGCAAGGATAATAACCAGCTAAACCATACCATCACGCCGATCATGACAATGATGGTCAGAATATCGCGCACCAGATTATTTGCCAGCCTGACCAACGCTTCGCGCACCAGATTAAGATCATTCATAATCCGGGAAATAAAGGCACCAGCAGGCTCGCCACTTACCACCGCCAAATCGGCATTAATCAAATGCGCGGACATTCCTTTTTGAATATCGGTGGTAATCCGCAAGGCCAGACTATTCACGCTTAACACCTGAAAATACATTGCTGCAGCCTTGATAGACGCCACCACAATAATCAAAACAGGAATAGCGATAAACGGGTCATCTGGCAGAGATAAAAACGCGAAACGCGCAGAGCCGCTATCGGTGTTGCCGGCCAGCAAATCAAACACATGACTGATCAGGGCTGGATATAGCCCGCCTGCCCCGGCAACAATGACCATCAGAACAAAAATCATGCCCAGACGCCCGCGATATACCAGCACCCAGTCAGCCCATAGGCGTCTTAATATCTGCCTGTCTGTTTTTCTGATCACAGCTTTATCACCCTGGCGCAGACAAAATCCGGAAAAAATTCACCTCTCTAACTAGCATGGCTGGCGCTGGCCTGTATAGATAGAATGGGAGTTGCCATTATAACCCGATATCAGGGGTGTCCAGTCTTTCCAGCTTGCTGGCTATCGCTATATCTGTAAATTTCTATTTCTGGACCTATATCACCGGGCCTGTATATAGACACAAAAATTTGTTTTCTTTATGGTGAACGGGTCATGCTGAAATCTGCTCTTCGCTCATCTCTAGGCTCTTTTATCATCAGCCTGCACCTTGCTGCGGTGATGGCGATATTGGTGGGTCTTCAACGCTGGAAACAGCGCGGGCGAGATGAATTGCACGCCCGCATGAAAACACAGCCGCAAATCATCATTTTCTGGCATGAATATCTGTTTGTGATGAGCCCGCTCCTGCCTGGCGGATGCTCGGCTCTGCAATCCCCGCATCCCGATGGAAAGGTGCTGGCAGGCGCCTCGCGGCTGTTTGGGTTGCGTCCTATCTGGGGCAGCAGTAACCGCAAGGCGGCATCGGGCCTGCGCCAGCTGGTTGCAGAGGTAAAATCAGGTCGGTCGGTTGTGATAACCCCTGACGGGCCACGCGGGCCGGCACGCACCCTGTCAATGGGGCCGGTCAGCCTGGCCCAATTAACCGGCGCCCCAATAACGCTGGTAGCCTGGTCTGCGCCGCGATTATGGCGGGCAAAAAGCTGGGACAGAATGCGCTTTCCCAAACCTTTTGGCCGCGCCAAACTGATCTTTTCGGAACCGATAAGGCTGGAAAAAACAAAAGATAAAGCCACGCTGGAAGCCCAGAGATTAGCGCTGGAAAAACAATTAAACGCGCTAGCCGCCGCATGTGATGCTGAACAGGCAGGTACATCCTGATGCAGCCCTCTCCTCTTGCCAGCTATAACCGCCTATGGTCTGTGCTAAAGCCTGTTGCAAAATTGCATCTGCTGCTCCGCAGCTGGCGTGGCCGCGAGGATAAATCCAGATTGTCAGAACGCTATGGCAAATCCAACACACCCCGTCCAAATGGCCTGCTTTTCTGGCTGCATGCGGTTTCGGTTGGCGAGAGTGTCGCGGCCCTGACCCTGGCAGCTAGCCTGCGCGAGAGACGCCCGGATCTAAATATTTTAATCACCACCAACACGATAACCGCAGCCAAACGCATCGCCGCACAACATGACCCGGCTCTGTATCATGCCTATCAGCCGCTTGACCATCCACAATGGGTGGCGGCATTTTTGCGCCATTGGCACCCTGATTATGCGGTGATGCTGGAATCTGATTTCTGGCCAAATCTTGTCAGCTGTACAGCGGCACAGAATATTCCGATTTGTTTTGCCTCGTCCCAGCTTTCTGACAAG
>JBMHCK010000092.1:0-7827 GCA_049889955.1 Puniceispirillaceae bacterium (SeqCode) | reverse complement strand
GCACAACCGCCTTCATGTATGTCTTTATCTGACATGTTTGCTCTCCTCTATGATGGCCATAAAATAACTTGGACTATCAGTCTATCGCCCGATTTGGAGCTGTCAATTACCGATATCTGCGGCAAGCTGCTTGCCCATTCCTTTGTAATCTGTGTTTAGAGCAGATATCGTGCGGGCATCCGGCTTTGGCTGATCCGCGTACATAAAACATAAAAGGGGAATCGATAGATAATTTAAGTTCAGCACATAGCTACAGGAGCGATACGATGCTTTCCAGACCTGTTTTTACGAAATTTTTCACCCTCCAATTAGCGCTTTTGCTGGCATTGGGGATCAGCTCGGCTGCGCTAGCCGCAGGCAGCAGTTCCTATAGTACCGCCCCGTCCAAACCTGCTGGATATGATGCGGTGTTAAGGCTAATTAAGGACAAGAAATTTGCCGAAGCCATCCCGGCCTTGCATAAGATTGAAGCGCGGGCAAAAACAGATGCAGATGTTCAAAATTTACTGGGCTTTTCCTATCGCAAAACCAATCAGCTTGATAAGGCCGGGCGCCATTATGAACGCGCCCTGGCACTTGACCCGAAACATAAAGGCGCATTGGAATATCAAGGAGAGCTGTTTTTGATGCTTAAGGACAGGGCCGCTGCTGAGGCCAATCTTGAAAAGCTGAAAAAGATTTGCCGCATTGGCTGTAGTGAGCTGAATGATCTGAAAGATGCGCTAGAAAAATATCAGGGCTAGGGCAGGCTAGCTGAAAATCTGGACAGCCCCCCAAATAGCGTAAATGGCTATCAGCCCAGTTATGGTAAGGTTGAATTTCGTCAATAACGGTTTTTGTGTTTGCGGCTGGCGAGGGGGCTTTCTGCTTGGCAGGCCCAGTTTTCTGGCCAGTTTGGCATATCCAGCAAAGGCCAGCATTGCCACTATGGCGAGGATAATTATTTTTCCCAGCATTTTTATGCCGCTCCTCTAGGCTATTTTGAAAAACCGCTACCCAGCCCATTAAAAATTCCCTGCAGGCGCGGGGAAACATTCTGCGACGGGGTTTCAGGTGCAAAAGCGGAATTGGTGGGGCGTAAATAGGGATAAAGCTTCATTAATCCGAAGATAAGCATGGCGATTGCCAGAAAGGTGAAAACAATTTTTACCGCACGGCGCATTCTATTCAACTCCTATTACCCGGGCCTCTCCAGTTTGCGGATTATAGCTGACCATACCTCCACTGGATACGCCAATATCTGTTATCGCAGCAATCGTCACAAAATGGGTAACCATCACGGTTATGCTATCCTCAGCATCAATTTGGGCTAATTTTTCCCGTAGCTGTGCCAGCGTTGCCTGTTTCGGAACAATCCCCTGATAAAAAGAGTTTAAGCCTGGCTCAGCGGTAACCGGCCCCAGCCCCAATTCTTTTGCTGTATCTGTGCATCGACACCATTGGCTGGTCAGAATAGCTGCAATTTTCAGATCAGCTTTCTTCAGCCTTTCACCGATTTGGCGGGCCTGTTGGCGCCCCGTATCGCTGAGGTTACGTTGCGTTTGACAATCATTTATATCAAAATGTGCCGGATCGCCTGTGCCGGGGGCCAGCGCATGACGCATGAATAATACATAACCTTTTGGATCGGCGGCATATTCATCCAGGGTTAGTGCATAGCTGGTGGATGAAAAAATTATTGCCCCCGCGATCATTGCCCCCAGGATCATTGTCCGGGCGACCATTGCCCGGGCGATCACTATCCTGCACATCATTGCCAGATATCTCATCATGCGCTCCTTTTTATTGCTGCAACGCCAATCCCCGCTAGATACAAAGTCCAGCCTATTTTGATTTCAGCATCGCTGATAATGCAGACTGAATGCGGCCCTTATCCAGATGATGTGCCGCTCGCAAGCTGGCAACCTTGTCATCCAGATTTTTTGCGCCGCTATTCATCAGGGTCTTTATCTGTTCCTGACGTAACGCTTTTCTCTGCTGTGCTTGTTCACGTTCTGATTTATCTTTTTCGCTCATCGCTGTTTTGTGAAAGAATGGCTGAAGGTAGTGCGGGCCCTTACTTTCAAACGCTCCTATTCTCTGGCAAGGTTTTTGAGCCTATATTTTTCGAGCTCTATTTTTTGGGTCATATTTAAATCTAACACTCTTCTGCACGCAGATGAATGACCTAATTCAGATATTTCTGATGAATAGGGAAAGAGGCGCTTATCTTTGCCCTATCCCTGAAATAAAGGGCTTGAGAAAATAGCAAAAGCGGCTGGAAAAAGATAATCTTTTCCTGTTTTTTGTCGTTCTGCTGATTTTGGGGCTACGAGCCTGATACATAAACATGTTTGGCAATTACTGCTGATTTGGGTGGTTTATGAAAAGCCGAAAAATAAAATGGATAGGTCTCAGCCTTGGGCTGATATATATAGCTCTGCTGGTGGGCGAGGGGTTGCCAGCTCGCCTGCTTGGCCAGGGCGGGATAGCACATGCCTGTTGTTATGACCCGCCAGCTGCAGTTATCACACCTGATCCGCCAGCTGCGCCTGTGCCAGCTGCGCCTGCTGTGCCGCAAAATGTTGCAACCGATGATGGGCAGGATAGCGCATCCAACGCCCCAGAGGAGCGGGAAGATATACCGCCGTTTAATCCATATGGTGGGCCGCTTGGGGCGGCACGTAATGCGATAGCCGATGGCGAGTGGCTGCGGGCCAGGGGTATTATCCTTGAGGCAGAAGAGGTTTTTGGAGCCGAGCCAGTCTTGCTTGGCCTGAAAGCCGAGATAGACGCCTATTTTGGCCTGGCAGATTCGCGCGCCCCTGCTATTGCCGCATCTGCAAGGCGTCTATCCCTGCCATTGCAAACATTGCCATCAGGTGCCGATCCCCTTGCAACCATGCTGGACGATTTTGGCGTGATTGCCAGTTCTGAAATAGCGGAATAATGGCCCATACTTAAGGCCTGATTTTGAGGTCTAGTCTGGGCAGCTAATCTGGCGGCCTGTCATAGGCAAGAGAGGCAGGTTGTTTATTCTGCAGCTTGCGTTCTGCGGCAGCCTGTTTGATAGCCGCATCAATTTTTGATCGATCCGCATGACCGCTAAAATTTGTGCTATTGCCCATCATTTCTGTGAAATGCAGATAGCGTTCTGAAGCGACGTCCAGCAGACGCCGTATTTCTATCAGCGGTGTGCCATGGTCATCACATCGTAAATCAATCCAGGGAAAGGCCTCTCCGCGATGAATGGTCAGGCTGGCGGATTGTCGTCCGCGCTTATCGCCGCCAGCAGCTTCGCCTGCTTCCATTGCACATAACATACGTTCTGCAAAACCCTTGTCTGCATGATCGTGGTAACAGGCTAGCATATCTTCCAGCACTTTTTCCCCGGCCAGCATGTTGCCGGCTAGCGAAATATCCCAGGCGCTTTTATGACCTGCCCAGCCAATGCATTCTGCTCCGGTATATCTAGCGCTTGTCCCTGTTTTGCTCATCACATGGACCTGTCGCTGGCTATGTCCATTATCTTTGGCTTTAAGCTGCGTTAATACCGCGTCCGGCGTCTCGCCATTTTCTAACAGCTTACCCCCCTCGACCCCCCATTGTGGGTTAACCAGGGCTTGCGTAGCTATTGCGCCAAAGGGGGTGATAAAGGGAATAACTGCACCAACCGCGAAAAATCGGCTGGCGACCGCTATTCCGAGATAGCCTGTTTCCGGATCGCGGGCGATAAGAGAAAAGGTCATAGCAAAAAACCACTTTCTGATGTTAACTCTGATATCTATAAGGGCTATCGCTAGCCTACCTTAATCCCGCAGATTGCCAAGCAGATTAACTAGATGAAAGCCTGTTGATGAATGCCAGATGATGCTCTGATCACGCAAAAAATTACCAAAGCGACTGCAAAATTATTTTGGGATGCGGGCGAGGCGGTATTGAAAGAATTCACCCTGAAGAATAGCCGCCGTGCCGATTTGGTTGCGCTTAGCCCGTCGCAAAAATTGTCTATTATTGAGGTGAAATCCTCACGCCGGGACTTTACCAGTGATCATAAATGGCCAGAATATATTGAATTTGCAGATTATTTTTATTTTGCGGTTGCTGAGGATTTTCCGATTGAAATTTTGCCAGATGAAACGACTTGCGGGATTATCCTGTCCGATGGTTTTGATAGTTTTATCACCCGGCCGGCCCCGTTACGCCCCCTAGCAGGAGCGCGCCGTTCGCATCTGATTCGCCAGCTTGCGGTAACGGCGATGAACCGGATTGAGATTTAGCTATTTCTGAATGATATAGCTCATATCATTGTCAACATAGCGGGTGGCGCTGGCATGGGTGCGGCCAAAATGACGTTCCAGCAGCGTTGTGAATTTATCTGGCTGAGCATAGAAAATCTGATTGTGAATTTTTGCTTTAGGTTGGCTGGTAATGTTTAGCGCGATGCCTTTTTGTACCTGCTTCCAGCTTAATGCTAACTGCCGCAAGATATAATCCTGCCATAGCGCATAATCATCTGTATGGCACAGATTAAAGGTACCAACAAAGACCGCATAATCTGTTTTTCTAGCTGGTTTGCGGCCAATTTGAAAACGCTGCGCGCCTTGATCAAAATGCTGGGTACAATAGCTGATCATGGTCGAATTAATATCATATCCCTGATAATCAAAATGCCGATAACGTTCTGTTTTCTGGATAAATTCCCATAATGCGCCATAACCGCATCCGATATCCGCCAGTTTCAGGCGCTGGCTGGTATCATGGGCGGTAATGCGGGCCAGAACATGGTCGAAACGCGCAGTCTGGCTTAATCTGGATGCCCAGAATACCCCTTCTGCTGCGGCCCCTTTTTGCTTGAAGCGTTTGGTATAGGCACTGCTGATAGAGGCTTCAAACAGCCGTTGGCTTATAGACTTAAACATATAGATACCAGACTAGCTGTCTGTTTCTCCAATTATTGAGGGGTCAAAGGCAGGGCGGCTGAAAATTTGCTCTACCATTGGCGCGAAATAGGATAGCGGCTTGCTGGTATAGGCCGGGTCAAAGGAGGTCTGATCCCACTCACCGCAAAATTTTTCTGCACTTTCAAACCATTTATGGCCGCGATAGCGTTCGCGCTCATCCTTGTTCAGGCCCAGCTTGTCGGCATAATAAACCATCTGGAAAATACCATGATGTTCCAGCACCCAGGTCACCTCAGCCCGTACATAGGGGCGAATAATGGCCGCGGCCATTTGTGAGTGATTTTCAGGGGCCAGATCATCGCCAATATCATGGATAAGCGCGGCAACGATAAATTCTATATCCGCGCCATCTGCCTCGGCACGGCTAGCGGTTTGCAGGGAATGTTCCAGCCGGGTAACCTGATAGCCGCCCAGCGTGTCTTGCAGATTTTCCAATGCAGATAAAATACGCTGTGGCAGACCGCTAATATAGCTTTTCTCCAGCTTTTCCAGCAGTGCATAATCTGCCTGTGTGCCGGCATCCATCCGTGTAAAAGAGACGGTTTTTTCAAGCGATGTATCTCTCATAGCCCCCTCACTTTGTGATATTATTGCTGACCCTAAGAGCGCGCCTTTTAAAAAACTCGGGTCACTCCATAGCATGAGTTTTGACGCCTCTTATTTGTGGCGTCTAGTAAAATTTAGCGTGCCTGTGGCAAAAATGACCAGCCAGATTTAAAAAATTATTTCAGAAACGAAATCGATGCGTTCATTTTCAGCGTTTTTTTGATATGCTGTTGGCATAATTAACGACGATTAGCATTTAGGCTTTGGGTGAATAGCGCACATCATGGGTAACACACAGATTAATGATATTTTGATGGAAGTGCTGAACGGTGCCCAATCTGGCGATCCGCAAGCGATGCTGATCGCTGGTTTGTCCGGGGCGCTGATACTGATATTGCTGTTGATGGTTGTTATTGCGGTGATGGGGCGCAAATCTGGCAAGGCAGCTGAAAACACACCTAATATGCCAGCAGAAGAGCCGCAAATCGAGGTGCAGGAACGCCCCGATACACCGCCAGCGACTGCACAGGCAACATCCGGCCCAGCTGTGATGGATAGTCCTAATACCCTTGAACAAACAGATGATTTTATGATTTTCAAGCGCAGTGAGCGAGCGGCCCCACAGCGTAAAGAAGAAGCGATGCCCAGTGCTGAAGGGCTGAGTATTGAAGAAAATTTACAATTGATCGAACGCGAAATGATAAAATTGCGGGATATGTTTAAACAAGGCCATGTCACCAGAGATGTGTATGTCGATGAAACCCGTAATCTGTACCATCAGGCCAGAGCCATTGCGGCGCTAAGGTAGGCGTGTTACCGCCTTGCCAGGCGCAGCTTTTGTACGGCTTGATGTCATTATTTATGTGTTCTTGTTGTTGGATAAGAAAATTAGGGTAGGGCAGAAATGTGGCCAGCAACACTGAACAAAGTGACGTAGAAAACGGCCTGAAAATTAGACCAGAACGCCGCCGGCACGGCCTTAGTCGGCTAGAGGCGTTGTTTATAGGTCTTGGCGTCGCAGCGTTTATTGTCGGTAGCGCCCTTAACGCCTTTTTTGATGCGAAGCAGGATAAATTAGACAGGCTGGTACTCAATAGCCAGGCGGTAGGGCGATGGTTACAGGCAGCCTATCTGCTTAGCCAGTCTACAGGTCAAACCAGTATTGGGATGTGCGATATAGGAAAAACGCGCTCGGGAGAGGCTTGTGTCTCTGAGCTGATTTCCCGTAATAATGTGCTGTTGAGCCTGAAAAACCCCTTTTTTAGCGAGTCAGAAAGCGCGTCTGTGTTTGCGATCTTTGAAGGGGAGGACAGCTTGTCATTAGCCGGCAAGCCATGCAGTCATTTGGCAGACAAGTTTACGATAGTCACATCTGCTGGCACGTATCACGGCAAGCCAACCGTTTGGAGAGGCACGATTATTTTATCTTTTCAAGAGGCAAGTCGGCAATTTCCGAAGCACCCGCACAGGCTGATAGTAGGGTATTGCGATGGTGGCGGACGGTATCAGCCCTCAGCAAACCATATTCCGTTTGAATAATTTTCGTAACCTTCCTCTCGAAAAAACCGTAGCTAGAGAGACAATATAGGCAGATTTTCTAATAAAGCTTTGATTTGTGTCGATTTACTAGCGATAGTGTGAGAGATAACAGGAATGTCGCTACAATGCGATGCGCAACAAGATAGGCAAGCACGATAGTGGAACAGGGACAGTCTATTTTTATAGGAAATATCAAGGGCGGCGTGGGCAAAAGCACGATTACCACATTGCTGTTTGATTATTTTCAGAAAAAAAGAGGTGAGCAAAAAGTGCAGATGGTCGATGCAGATCGTCAAGGCACCGCTTTTGAGTTGCTAGAGCCGTTGGGAAGTGGCGGTAATATCCGCCATGTTCCAGTGTCAGACAGGTTTGACGGGCTTAGTCTGGTAACGCTGGACAGTATCTTGCGCCGCATGCGCTCTAACCCCGATACCTTGACCATTGTTGACACCGGGGCAGGCTGGCCAGGTAATGTGTGGCAAATTGCGATGTTATGTGAATGCATCATTATTCCCACAACCCTGTCATGGGCAGATTTGCGCCCAACAATCGAATTTGTCAGAGAAATGGATGAGCGCAAGGAAAGTCTGGATACGGTTGCACCGCATCTGATTATTGTGCCGAATAAAATTCCGCCTTCGCAACGTGATATGTCCATGTTGAGCGATAATGTGAAAGACCTGAACGTGGTGGTGGCACCGCCCCTGTCTGATTTATCGGTTGTCCGGCATATGTCCTCCAATTTTAAAGGTCTGGAGGCGGCAAAAGGCACTCGTTTTTATGATGAATTCACCCGGCT
>JBMHCK010000091.1:0-4265 GCA_049889955.1 Puniceispirillaceae bacterium (SeqCode) | reverse complement strand
GATAGGGCGTAGTACCAAAAAGCCGCGATTAAACCAGCTGATAAACAACTCGCGCAAATCCATATCCAGAATGGCCAGCTCTGGGGCGTCGCCCAGCAATGCCAGCAAATCACGGCGCATGGATACCAGCTCGAAAGTGGCCCCGGGCGCTTCGTTCAGGCGTCTGAAAAAGGCGCGTCTTTTCGGCTGGGCGGCGGTAATAAAAGCTTTATAATCGGCAGGGTCTTTGGCTTTGCTATAGTTGTGTACACTGTCTGAAATGGCGGCTATATCCACATCCATCTCTTCTAATAGATAGATAAAAAACGCTTTTTTTTCTTCAGAATTCAAATCGCGATATTGGCTGAGGATTTGCTCAGAAATAGCAATGCCTGACACCTCTCCCTTGGTAGAGAGGAGTGCATCGCACAAATCGGTCAGGTCATTATCGCTGGTCTGGTACCCCTCTAGCAGATTAGAGGTACGCTCAAACAAGCTATTGAGTAAACCAGAGAAAAAATTCATCGACACAGCTCATCCTCGTTTGATGTTTCCCATTAAAATCAAACCCCAAATAGGGTGGGTTTGGCAAGGGTGCGTTTGCCCAAAATCGCGGTATTGTGGGGGGTAAATTATGCTTGAAGCAGATAGGGAAACCTGCTTTGGTGAAGACATGATTTATTATCGCCTCTGCTATATTGGGGGGGTGTAAATTACAAGGAGGATGGCATGCCCGACGATCAGATAACACAGACACAAGGCTTGTCTAAGGCACAGGTTGCGCGCTATTGGCATGATGGCTATCTGTTTCCGGTAGAGTTAATGTCGGTTGCACAGGCACAGCTTTGGCGTGAAAAATTAGAGAAGGTAGAGCGCGATTATAAAGAGGCAAAAATGCCGCGCTCCCTTAACACCTATAAGCGGATAAATGCACAATGCGTTATGCCTTTTGCGTATGAGCTGGCCAGCCAGCCAGGCTTGCTGGATATTGTCGAAGGTATTTTAGGCCCGGATATTTTGATTTACGGGGCAGAGTTTTTCATCAAGGAAGCGCATTCCGAGCAAATTGTAACTATGCATCAGGACTTAACCTATTGGGGCCTGGGGGCAACCGATAATCTGGTTACTGCATGGATAGCCCTTTCCGAGGTGAATCTGGATAGTGGCTGTATGCAGTTTGTTGCTGGCTCGCATGCCAACCAGATACTACCGCATGAAGATACGTTTGATAAAAATAATCTACTCTCTCGCGGACAAGAAATTCAGGTAGAAGTCAAAGAAGAGGATAAAACAGATATTATTTTGCGGCCAGGCCAACTCTCGCTGCATCATGGGCGGATGATCCATGGATCCGGGCCTAACCATTCAGATGATCGGCGTATCGGGTTTGTTATTCGTTATGTAAATCCAGAAGTGTTGCAAGAGGTCGCGCAAAAAGATTACGCAATGCTGGTGAGAGGTGCAGACAGAGCCCGTCATTTTGTCCATTACACCCCGCCGCAAACCCTGTTCGCGCCATCCCATCTGGCCTTGTATGAAGAAATGCGTGACGCCCAAAGACAGGCAATGATGGCAGGGGCAAGCAAGACCAGCAGCCTGTATGATTAGCCCTCCTCTGATGGGGCAAACATAGAGGTAAAAGGGGTTGCGGTGCGGGGCTTCCATGTTTTGTCTGCAAGGCGGATATGAAAATCCAGAATCGCCTGATTAAAGCCTGCCGGGTCTTCAAGGTTTAGTAAATGGCCAGAACGGCTGGTCATCGCCAATCCCGATAAGGGCATTTGGCGTTTTAGCCACAAGCTGGCATCCAGACAGGGCTCATCCTCATCCCCGGCCAAAATCAAAACTGGCACCTGGCTGTTGTTTAGCTCTTCTTGAAAACTGGGCAAGGCTGGCCTTTTTGCCTGCACTTCTCTTAGCGTATGGGCAGCCCCGATCGCTGGATGTGCGCTTAAGTGATCTCGAAACTCCTGCCATGCAGCTGTGTTTTTATCCAGCAGCTGTACCCGGTTGGGGGCCATTGCCATGCTGGTTGCTGGAATAATGCCGGTATCGGCAATCGCTTCGGCACTGGCTAGCGCATCGGCAATAAACGCCTCACGCATTGGCGGCAGACCACCAGAACCAACGCTGGCACAAACAGCCGAGGCTATAATTTCAGGGGCTTTCAGGCTCATCAGCAGGGCAATATAGGCCCCCATGGATAGGCCAACCACATCTATTTTTTTCAAACCAAGATGATGAATAAGGCCTAGCGCATCTTCCAGATTTATCTGCCAGCCATAGGCTTCTGCTTCTTCTGGTACCTCAGAAGGGGGATAGCCGCGTGCGCTCGGTACCAGACAGCGCCGTCTATGGGTTGGATGTTGGCTGAAAAACCTAACTTGCTCTGTCCAGGACCGCGCATCCCCGCCAAATTCATGTAAAAACAACAGCGCGCTATCTTCTGTGCCACTGGCTTCCTGGCCAGTATCCAGATAATGCAGCCGCACCCCCTGCTGGTTGAAATATGGCAAGATAAACTCCCTGTATTAAGCTGACCGAAGTGATGTTACCGTGTAAAACAATCTGTCAGGAAAGCCCCTGGAAAACCAGATAATTACGATAATGGGATATTTTATGATTACCATTTAGGGATAAAACCCGTATATAGGCGTGATTTCTGTATGCTGATTACGGGTGTTAACGCTTCTCAAAGAAAAGGGCGCGGGTGTGGCAAAAGATATTTACGGCGTAAATGAATGGGGTGATGGCCTGATTAAAGTGCTGGAAAACGGCCATATTGGTCTATGTCATCCAGATAATCCAGAACATGCGCCTACAGATTTGCTAAGCCTGATTCAGAAATTGCAACAGCGCGGCATTGAAACACCGGTTCTGCTGCGGGTTACAGATTTTCTGAAAAGCCGCATTGATGAGATTAATCAGAGCTTTGCCGACGCTATCGCCGAGAATGATTATAAAGGCCGCTATCAGGGGGTTTTCCCGATTAAGGTTAACCAGCAGGCCGAGGTGGTAGAGCGCATCGCGGAATATGGCAAGCCCTATGATTTTGGTTTCGAGGTTGGCTCAAAGGCAGAGCTGCTGATTGCCCTTAGTCTGAATCTTGGTTCAAAAGCGGCAATTATCTGTAATGGCATCAAGGACACGGAATTTCTGCAGCTAGCCATGATGTCTATGAAGCTGGGCTTTAATGTCTTTATTGTTTTGGAAAGCCCGCGCGAGCTAGAACTTGTTCTGGAGGTTGTCAAGGAAAGCGACGTGCGCCCGCAGTTGGGCATTCGTATCAAGCTGACCAATACGGTTAGCGGTAAATGGGCAGAATCCAGCGGCGACAGATCCACTTTTGGGCTGACCATTGCCCAGATTATGGATGTGGTCGAACGGTTGCGGGAAACAGGCTATCTGGATTGCCTGAAGCTGCAGCATTCGCATTTGGGCAGCCAGATTCCAAATATTATTGAAATTCGAAAGGCAACGCAGGAGGCCTGTCAATTCTTTGCTGAATTGCGGCGTGAAGGGGTACCGCTGGAATATCTGGATCTAGGTGGCGGGCTAGGCGTTGACTATACTGGCGAGCAATCTGATGTGGCCAATTCAATGAATTATTCCTTGCGCGAATATTGCTTGAATATCATTGAAACGGTCAAGGATATGATGGATAGCAATGCGGTTGATCATCCAACCATTATCTCGGAAAGTGGCCGGGCCTGTGTGGCGCAATCTTCCTTGCTGATCTTCAATGTGCTGGAAGCCACCCATTTTGATAGTGAATATGAAGTATTGGCAGAAGAAGGCGATCACCCGCTTTTGCTGAAGATGCTGGAAATTCAGACCTATTTAAGCCGTGATAGGGTTCAGGAATGCTGGAATGATTTGAAATATTACCGCGAGGAAGTGCGGGCATTATTTCGCCGCAATCAGATCAGTCTGGCGATGACTGCCCGTACCGAACGCGCCTATCTATTTTTAATGAACAAGATTAAAACCGTGCTGCGCGATCCTGAAGCTATGACAGATGATATGCATGATGCGCTGGTACAGGCTGCTGATATCTATCACTGTAATTTCAGCTTGTTTCAAAGCTTGCCAGATGTATGGGCGATTGACCAAATTCACCCCCTTGCCCCTATCCAGCGGTTGCATGAGCCGCCAATGCGGGTGGCTATCCTTAGCGATATTACCTGTGATTCAGATGGCAAGATTGATAAATTTGTTTTGGGGGACGGGATATCTGATACCTTGCCAGTCCATGATTTAATTGACGGCGAGGATTATTATCTGGG
>JBMHCK010000090.1:0-15198 GCA_049889955.1 Puniceispirillaceae bacterium (SeqCode) | reverse complement strand
CCACTGGCCACATTGACGGATGCAAATGTACGCAATTGCTGTCTTACAAGATGCGAATGCACCGCGCCTGTGGCCAAAATCATTGGTAATGGTACGCGGTCTTCACTCACATTGCGATCCGTCAGCATGACATGTTCGCATCCTGACCGCACGGCTTCTTCAGCTTCGGCCTGAATACGCTCAAGCGCGGCGTTAAAGGCATGATCCCTGCCATCATCAACAAATGTACAATCTATCGTTGCCGCCTTATCCCCAAGATAAAGGCACAGCGCGTCCCACTCTGGCACGGTCAGCACTGGCGAGTGCAGCAACAGATGATCACATTGCTCTGGCGCCTCATCCAAAATATTGCCAAGATTGCCAAGCCGGGTCCGCAAGGTCATAACATGACGTTCGCGCAATGAGTCGATTGGCGGGTTAGTCACCTGCGAGAAATTTTGTCTGAAAAAATGATGCAGGCCACGATAATGCCCTGATAACACCGCCAGCGGCGTGTCATCACCCATCGAACCAATGGCTTCTTTGCCGGTTGGCGCCATGGGTTGTAGGACTAGTTCGGCATCTTCCATCGTCCAGCCCGCCATATATTGACGCCGCCGGACCTCTTTTGCATCGAGGGGGGCACTGGCCTTGCCTGACGCGTTCGCCAACAAGGAATCCATCTGTTTCGCACGATCAATCCATTGGCCCCAATCACATTTTTGAACCAGTTTGTCTTTGAGTTCTCGGTCTTTATACAGCCGGCCCTCAGCCAGATTAATGCCGATCATTTCACCCGGCCCAAGACGCCCACGTTCGGCAATATTGGTATCTGGAACCACCACCATGCCGGTTTCAGACCCGGCGATCACCAGCCCATCATGCGTCACCACATACCGCAAGGGCCGTAACCCGTTACGGTCAAGACCAGCCACCACCCAGTCGCCGGCATAGGCCGCAATCGCCGCCGGCCCGTCCCATGGTTCCATCACCGAATTACAATAGGCATAGAGATTGGCCCGCGGATTATCCGCGCTGACATCAATCGCTTCTGGAATCATCATGGTTTTGACCATGGGCAGGTCGCGGCCGCCTCGCAATAGCAACTCAAAGACAGCATCTAGCGCCGCCGAGTCAGAACTGCCTTTGGCAACAACCGGCTTTAAATCATTGATTTGCGTGCCGAATAGTTCAGATTCCATCCTGTCTTCATGACAGCTCATCCAGTTTTGATTACCCCGGATGGTATTTATTTCGCCATTATGGGCCAGCACCCGGAATGGCTGTGCCAGCCGCCATGTGGGTTTGGTATTAGTCGAATAGCGTTGATGATAAATCGCAAATGACGACACAAATCGCCGGTCCAGCAAATCCGGAAAAAAGGCAGTGACCTGCTCGGCCAGAAACATGCCTTTATAAATGATTGAACGTGTTGATAATGAACAAATATAAAAATCACTAATCAGGTCCTCGATCACCGCCTTTTCAATCCGGCGGCGCACAAGGTAAAGCTGTCTTTCGGCGTCCTCTTCGCTCATATCTGTTGGCATAGAGAACATAATTTGTTCAATTTCTGGACGAGTTGCGATGGCTTTTTGGCCTAGCGCACTGGTATCGACAGGCACCTGCCGCCAGCCATAGATAAAATGCCCAAACGCCAGAATTTCTTCTTCAACAATGCACCGACAGCGCTCTTGGGCGGCCAAATCTGTGCGCGGCAAAAACACCATGCCAACAGCCAGCCGCCCACCATCATCATCATGGCCGGTGCGGGCAATATGCTCGATGAAAAAATCGCGTGGGATTTCGATGTGGATGCCGGCCCCATCCCCGGTCATGCCGTCAGCGTCAACCGCACCGCGATGCCAAATAGCTTGCAAGGCTTCAATGGCGGATTCGACAACGGCCCGGTTTGGTTGGCCATCACGCGCCGCAACAAATCCTACACCGCAGGCATCATGTTCCATGTCCGGGCTATACACACCAGCGGCGCCCAGCCGGTCTTCGTTCCGCGCCCGGCGCGCCAGATAGTCTTGGGCATCAAATGATTTGATCATGGCTTTAGCTCCTTGCTGTTGCGATGCGCGGCGCGTCAACCGTAGCATTAATCCAGCGATCAATTTGTTCGGCAGCATCCCGCCCGTCACGCACACCCCAGACAACCAACGAGGCACCGCGCACAATATCGCCTGCGGCAAACACCCCGTCCATTGGTGTCATCATGGTCTGCCAGTCAATTTTAACCGTACCCCAGCGGGTCACTTCTAATGCGTCTTGACCAAATAATTTTGGCAGATCTTCAGGATCAAACCCAAGCGCTTTGATCACTAGATCTGCTGGCAATTCATACGAAGATCCGTCAATCACCTCTGGCACCTGCCGCCCGGTGGCATCGGGCTGGCCAAGATGAATGCGTTGTGCGCGCACCGCCCGCACCTGGTCATCACCAATAAAAGCCTGCGGTGCTGACAACCAATTAAACACCACGCCCTCTTCTTCAGCGTTTTGCACTTCTCGCTGTGACCCCGGCATATTCACCCGATCGCGGCGATATAAACAACTGACCGATTTTGCTTTCTGGCGGATTGCTGTGCGAACGCAATCCATGGCGGTATCCCCCCCACCGATCACCACTACATGCTTGCCAGCCGCATCGAGCCTACCATTGTCAAATGCCGGCACTGAATCGCCAAGGCTTTTGCGGTTTGACGCTGTTAGATAATCCAATGCTGGCACAATGCGATCGAGCCCGACACCCGGCAGGCTGATATCACGGGCTTTATAAACACCGGTGGCAATCAAAATTGCGTCATGGGCCGCACGTAATTTGTCAAAGCTGTGTGCACCGCTTCCTACATCAACGCCAAGATGGAACGTTACCCCCCCATCGCGCAGTAGATTGCCACGCCGTTCAACAATGTCTTTTTCAAGTTTAAAACCGGGGATGCCATAAATCAGCAACCCGCCGACGCGGTCATACCGGTCATAGACATGTACCTGATAGCCGCAGTGCCGCAACATTTCCGCCGCCGCCAATCCGGCCGGGCCAGCCCCGATGATGCCAATGGATTCGTGTCGCTCATGGCGCGGCGCAGCGGGTTTGACCCATCCCTCAGCAAATGCCGTTTCGGTTATGTGTTTTTCCACCGCCCCGATGGTGACTGACTCAAAGCCTTTTTCGATCACGCAACTGCCCTCACAGAGCCGGTCTTGCGGGCAGATACGTCCGCAAATTTCTGGAAAGGTGTTGGTAGCAGAAGATAGCTCATATGCTTCTTGCAGGCGATTTTCCGCCGTCAGCATTAGCCAGTCAGGGATATTATTGTGTAATGGACAGTTTACCTGGCAAAACGGCACCCCGCATTGTGAACAGCGGCTGGCCTGTGCTTCGGCTTCTTCCAGATTAAAATCTGCATAGATTTCACCAAAATCCGCAATTCTGTCTGTTGCCTGACGCTTATCTGGCATCGCTTTTGATTGCGAGATAAATTTTAGCATCTTCTCTGCCATCATCTGGCTCCTTATCCTGAACTTTCTCTTGTTACGCTGGGTGTTTAGCCTCTGACAAAGAACAATTTTTTGCCATGCTGTACGCACACCCTCAATGGTAAAGGTCAACAAGTATTACCCATTTAGGGAAAAATTGCAAGTCATTCAGTTAATATTACGCCAAAAACAGCACGCAAGAATCAAAATAGTTCCATATCGGACCTATATTTTATCTCTTGTGTTCCCCACAGAGCCAGAATAGGCTGTCGCCATGCTTGATATTCCTGCCTTATTTTTGATTGCGCTGATACAGGGAATTACAGAATTTCTGCCGATTTCCTCATCTGGGCATCTGGTTTTACTCCCGCATCTTTCGGATTTTGCTGATCAGGGCCAGGTAATGGATGTTGCCGCCCATCTTGGTACATTAGGGGCGGTGATGGTCTATGCGCGCCGCGACATTTGGGAGATGCTGGCCAGCCTGACGCCGCGCGCGGGCGCGCAGGCCAGCTCGCGCCGCCTTATCGGCTTGTTGATCATCGCTAGCTTGCCAGTGATAATCGCAGGATTAGCCCTAGAGCTAGCCAGACCAGATTTCCTGCGGCTAGCCATAGTGGTTGCGCTGGCCAATCTTGTCTTTGCTGTATGGCTGTGGCGAGCAGATAAAACAGATATCCGCCATGATTTAACCTGTGATGGGATGGCCAGTTTAGATGCGGCCAATCCGGGACAGCCCCCAATAAGTAGGCCCCAAACAAATTGGCCCCAAACAAATTGGCAGGCCATGTCCTATCTGCATGCGTTCTATATCGGCCTTGCCCAGATTTTTGCGCTGATACCAGGGGCATCGCGCAGCGGGGTGACCATGACCATGGCTCGCCAGCTAGGCTATGATCGGTTATCGGCAGCGCGCTTTTCGCTGTTATTATCTGTACCGGTTATTGCGGGGGCTGGCCTGTTAAAGGGCGTATCGCTTTACACAAGCCAGGCAAGCGTGGATATAGCTGCCCTAATCGGGGTGGCTGGCCTGTCATTCATCTTTGCGTTACTGGCTATTCGCTGGATGATGGGCTGGCTAGCGCGCGCAGATTTCCGGATATTTGTTTTCTACCGGCTGGCCCTAGGCATTCTGCTACTTGGCCTGATCGCTGCAGGCCTTGTCTAGCGTTACTTGAACCGCCCACCGGGGCGAAATGCCGCCAGATATTCTGGAACCACCGCCTCGATAGCGGTAGGCGTTATACCCAGCTCAGCCAGACCCGGCGCTGACTTTGAACACACATTATCTGTTTTTAGCAATTTCAGCTGATCTGGTGTCAAAGGCGGGTTAGGCAGAAAGCTGGCAAAAAAGGCTGGTATCGCCATCACTGGGAACGGCACCGAAATTAGTGGGCGACGCCGCCCGGTTGCCTTTAGGATAAAGCGCATCAACTCAGCAAAACTATACCGATGCGGCCCGCCAAGCATGTAAATTTTCCCTATGGCAGTGGCATCTGCCAGGGTGGCGACAACCGCGTCTGCCACATCCCCGACAAAGACAGGTTGCATCAGATTACGCCCACCACCAATCAGCGGCAGGGCCGGCGCCAGCATGGCCATCTGTCCAAAGCGGGCAAACAGGCCATCCCCTGGACCAAAAATGACAGAGGGCTGTAAAATTACCGCCTTGGGGAATTGCCGCAGCAAGCTACGCTCGCCCTCGGCCTTGGTACGCGCATATAAGCTGGGCGATTTCAAGGACGCGCCAATAGCTGACATATGAACAATCGCCTCAATCCCTTGCTGGGCAGCTATCTTGCCAATACGACCAGGCAATTCTGCTTGCAGGCTTTCAAATTTCTGACTACCTGAAGGGGCCAAAATGCCGATAAGATTGACCACCATATCCGCCGGGCCCATAACAGCGGCCAAATCTTCATCCCGCAGAGCATTACCTGCCACCGCGCTGATTTGGCCGACAGAGCCATACACTTTCAACTGTTTAGCCCGTTCTGTATTGCGGGCCAGAATCAGAATACGCGCACCTGTCGCGGCCAGTTTTTCGACCACAGCACGGCCTACAAACCCGGTACCGCCAATAACCGCTATCGTTTTTTGTGAAAGATCAACCCGCATCAGAACCCCCGTTATAAAGGCTGGTTTATCGCCCCTCGCCATAATTGTTCCTGTCTTATCAGGAACGCAAAGCCAAGAAAAGAGGCAATGTGAACACAAAAGGCGACCTAGCGGCGGCAAAGCCCGCAGATCAATAAAAGCGCGATAGCCAGACAGATTATCCAGCCCCCTATTTACTGCCTGTAATAAAAGGATTGACAGACAGGCGTTTATCCGTATTTTGAGCGTTCATTGCCGCGGTTATGTTACATGCGTGTAGCTGACCCTTGAGCAAGCCCAGGTGGCGGAATTGGTAGACGCGCTGGCTTCAGGTGCCAGTGGCCATTATGGTCGTGGAAGTTCGAGTCTTCTCCTGGGCACCATTTTTTCCAAAAAAGACTGAGCATAGCCCCGTGAGTTGCAAGCAATTGCGAAGCATGAAATATTTAGGGAAATATTTGGGGAAATAGTCCGATGCCGAACATTTCTGTTTTTGACTGGAAAATTTATCAAAATCTTTTTAGCGCGCCAGAAATGGAGGCGGTATTTGCCGAGGCAAACAGCATTGCCTGCTGGATAGAAGTAGAGCGAGCCATAGCCCGCGCACAGGCAAGAGTGGGCATCATTCCAGAGGAAGCCGCCCGCGAGATTGATGAAAAACTATGCTTGGAGGCACTTGACCTTGACCAGTTACAGGCCTCTACGCGCAAAATTGGCCGGCCTATTGTTGGCCTTATCGAACAGCTAAGACAACAGGTCAGTACCGAGGCTGGCGAATGGGTGCATTTCGGCGTCACCACCTATGATATTATGGATACGGGCCGCTCGTTGCAGCTGCGAGAAGGTCTGCGTTTAATTGAAGCCAGCCTTGCCCGCTTTCAGGATAGATTAAGTACGCTTGCAGAAATTCATAAACACACCCCAATGATTGGGCGGACAAATAATCTACATGCCCAGCCAATTAGCTTTGGCGCAAAGATAGCCGCCTGGATAGAAGAAACAGCGCGCCATCAAGACCGCCTTGAAGCGCTGAGGAGCCGGGCGCTGATCATCCAGTTTGGCGGCGCGATAGGCACGCTTGCCTCACTTCAGGATAAGGGGCTTGCCTTTCGCGAGGCAGTAGCAGAAGAGCTTGGCCTGCGGACCATCGCCTCTAACTGGCATAATGCCCGTGATAGCATTGTCGAGACAGCCCAAGTTCTGGGCCTTATCTGTGCCTCTCTGGCCCGTATTGGCCAGATGGTGAATATGTTGCAAAGCACCGAAATAGGCGAGCTGGTGGAAAGCGGCGAGAAGGGGCGCGGAAAATCTACTACTATGGCACATAAAAATAACCCCAGAGCCGCAGAATTTACCGAAGCGGTCGCCAGATTGGGCCGGCACCGTTCGACCGGGCTAATAGAGGTTATGGGGCAGGATCATGACCGTTGTGGCGGCAGCTGGATAGCCGAATGGGCGCTGGTCCCAGAAGTGTTTTTGCTAACATCCGGGGCGCTTGGCTGGGCAAATGAGCTGGCAGACCGCCTGCAGGTCAATACTGAGCGTATGCGCGATAATATCGACATGACCAATGGCCTGGCTTTGAGCGAGAGCTATGTTCACGCACTGGCACAGCATATCCCAAAATCACGCGCCCGTGCCCTTATCGAAATCGCTGTTCAGGGCGTGCGCGAAACTGGCACATCCCTGCCAAAGATATTGCTGACCATGAAAGAGGTTACCGATATTCTGTCTGCCAGCCAGATAGCCGCGCTCGCACAACCAGAAAATTATCTGGGGATGAGCGCTGAAATGCTGGATAATGTGTTGGCGCTGACACAAAAGCAAAGGTAGATTGGCGATTGTCAATCGCGCTGAAGGGGCGGATCCGCCCTGTTTGCGTTATAAGTTCGGGCGTATTTGTGTGTAGAGCATCACATCGGAATATCGCCGCTGCAAAAAACAGGGTTAGAGGCGAATTTCATGGATGCAGTTTTAATCTATGCCGGCCTGTTTGCCAGCGCCTTTCTAGCCGCCACTATTTTACCAGCACAATCGGAATTGGGGCTGGCTGCGCTGTTATCTATGGGCGCCCTGCCGGCTTTTTGGCTGATCGCGGTAGCAAGTATCGGCAATATTCTGGGCGCCGTCGTGAACTGGGTTCTAGGCCAAAAATTTGAACAGCTTAAATCAAAAAAATGGTTTCCGGTTACCACAGCCCAGCTAGAGCGTGCCAGCAAATGGTTTCAGAAATTTGGCGTATGGAGCTTATTATTTAGCTGGTTGCCCATCATTGGCGATCCTATCACTCTGGCGGCAGGCTTTTTCGGCGTGCGTTTCAGGGTGTTTTTAACGCTGATAGCGATAGCAAAGACAGGACGGTATCTGGCCATAGCGATAGTGCTATTTTATTTTTGACCTATTGGGGTAAACACGCCCTACACGCCCGTCAGCAAACAAGCAGGCGCCAAAAGCCCATGCCGTCATGTCACATGATGAAATGCGGGCTTTTCTTCACCGTTGAGAGGGGTAAAGTGGAGGCCTCGGAAAGTAGGAAAACCGAGACCTCCAACGGGGGGAAGGCTTTTTCAAGCCATACTTTGTACCCACGCAGATGCTTTTTGGATTTGCGTGGGCTAATTTATTTTTACCTAATTTTCATAATTTTTGTTAATTTTTTGTTATGCATCTGAATTATCAGTAAAATTTTTACATGATACTGGGTAATTTTTTTAAACTTCCAACCTTTTTTACCCCTGTCAGAAAACAGGCCAAGCGAAGCTGTTCCTGTATTTCGATAATTTTATCACTTAGCTGTGCAGGATGAAGCTGGCGCGTCTTATCTTCCAGCGCTTGCAACAACACGCCGGCCATGCCAGCCATATCGGCGCCCAGCCACAGCGTTTTTGCGATATCAAGGCCGTTTCGCACCCCTCCAGAGGCAATAATCTTTATATCTGGCACCGCATGACGGGCCCCACGCACCGCCTCTGGCAAGCTGATCCCCATCTGTAAAAACGGGCTGTAGAGCGCTTGTTTATCCGGATTTTGGCGCAACCATTCAATTAATGCCCAATTTGTGCCGCCCTTTGCTGCAACATCCACATAAGCCGCCCCTGCCGCATAGAGCCGGCGCACCACATCTGGCGACAGCCCTGCACCAACTTCTTTTACGATAACCGGGCAATCCAGCTTATCTGCCAGACGCGCAATCGCGGCCTCTACCCCATGCCAATTATGATCGCCTTCTGGCTGGATAGCTTCTTGTAGCGGATTTAAATGGATTGCCAGCGCATCAGCCTCTATATCCTCTACCGCCCTTTGTGCCAGCACAAAGCCAACATCGCCGACAATTTGCACACCGCCCAGATTACCGATGAGACAAGCAGAGGGATTGGCCGTCCGCAAATTTTTCTGTGATCGCCCGGCCTCCAGACTGGCCCTCTGAGAGCCAAGCCCAACCGCGATATTATGCTGGGTAGCCACCTCTACCAATGCAGCGTTCAGCGCATCTGCCCGTGCCGTACCCCCTGTCATGCCAGTAATCAGCAAAGGGGCGGATAAGCGGCGGTGCAAAAAACGGGCGGTGATATCAATTTCGGCCAAATCCAGCTCTGGCAGGGCGCAATAGGGTAAGTCAAATGCTTCTAGCGGATGCTTGGCCTGTTGTCCCTCAGCAAGCGTTTTTCGAGCAAGGTCCAAATGGGCATCTTTGCGCCCTGAAGCGAGGCCAGGAGTAGATTTAGGGCCAGATTTATCTGTCATGATATCGCTCTTTTTTCTAAGACGGGCCGGAAGATACTATCAACAAGAATCATATGCGGTACTGTCAGGGCAGCCAGCAAGACAAATACGGTTCGCAAAGCCGCATCGCTGGCAGAAACCGCCGCAAAATCAGCTTGCAGATAAAAGGCCGCCGCTGCCCCCGCCCAGGTGATGACCGTTAAAACAAATCCGGTGACAAGGATAGTCTGGCGTGACAGCATCGCCTGCATCGCTGCCCAGATAACCAGAAAATGACGCCTGGAATGCACTAGACAGAAATACACTGCAAACCCCGCCAGAGGCGGCAAAAACACCATAATTCCGCAGAGTATCGCAATTTCAAAAATTGGTAGCCGCAGGGATTTATACATCACAGCAGCCAAAAGATAGACTAGATAGCCAGCGCCCCAAACAGGAAATAACCAGTCGGTAATTGCCATAATCAGTCCTGCATCCCCGCCAGTCAGAACCGCATAGAGCATCGCTACCTCTTGCGGGTGCAACCAGGGCAGGATAATCCCGACCACCCCGCCATGAACGAAAATCCGAACCATCTTTAGCGACCTGCCAGCCCATGCAGATGGCCCGGGATTAAGCGGCTGAATATCACCGCTACCAAAATGAATAATGCTGAGAAGAAGAAAACCTGCCAGAGCCGGCATCGGGGCCAGATACCAGAACCAGACATACATTCCTGTTAACAGGCTGTAGCCAACCAGAAAGCCTGTCATACGCACAGCAGATCTGCCTGCCCCCAGAAAAAAGGCAATTGCCCCATCAAACGCGCCATGCGGCAGTCCAACCAGCATCACCGCAAAAAGCGCGAAGATATCTATTGGCGTTAGCATAACTAGCCCCTTGTCCAGTTTCGGGTAAAGGCAGGCAAAATCTGGCGAATAAACATCCGCTTTGGCATTGCCAGGATAAGTTTTGCATAGATAGACATATCCGCAAAGCCAGACATAAATTTTGCCAGATCATCGCCGCTCAGGGCTCTACCCATCCGCAAAAACAGCTCTGGTGCGGCCTCTGGATGGGCTTTGAGAACACCAAGAAATACCCGATCCAGCCATTTATCTATCTGGCGATGGGGATCTGGACTTTTGGAGATTTTCTGCCCCTTAGCCAGCCTGTTTGCGATCTGCTGAACCTGTTTCTGGATAAAGGCGAATGCATAGCCAGATGAAGCCCGCACACAGCCGCCATTTGCCCCAATCGCCAGCAGGGCAGGATCGCGTGGCAGCAGAAAATTCATTGGAATACACCCTGCCTCCTCGCGCAAAATCTGAAAATTCTCAAGCTGATAATTATCCCGCAAATAGTGTTTAATCGCGGTGATGTAAAAGTCCCTATCTTCTTGCTGGGCCGAAAACAGGGTTGATTCCACCAAAGCTGTATCTGCAGAAAAAGGCAGTAAATATATAAAATGAATACCACGCGACTGATCGCATCTGAAATCCATCAAGGTCACTACCCCTGCATCAAAAACCGGATCTGATGTTTTTATCTCTAATCCGGTGAAATGTTGCAGCAAGCTGTCCTTTGGTAGTTCCGGCGTGCGGCTGTCAAAAATCAGGCTGTCATCTATTCCGGCGTCTGTTGGTTGCGGAATATCAGCAGATAGGCTGATCGTATCTTTTGCATCTGCCAGGCAGTCCTGAAGCCAGACCGTACTATCCAGCGCATGATAGGGGTGGCTAGAGCTGGTTTGCGTAACCCGCCCGGTCGCCGTGATAATTTGCCATTGCTGCCAGCTTTTACGCGATAGGGCAGCGGCTTGTGATAGCCATTTTGTCTGCCAGAAGCCCCAGATATGGCTTTTTTGTGCAGCTGGGCTGACCACACCATGCAGCTGAACCGGATGGGATAGCGTGCCACTTTTCAGATGCGGGGCCAGATAGCGGGCAAGCGATAACCCAGCGCATCCTGCCCCCCAGATAGAAATAGGTGTTGAACCAGCTATTGATTCTGGTGTTTTTTCAGATATTGGCGCAGATGAAGATGCTGTCATAGGCTGTCTAGCTCCAGATAGCCTTGCAGGGGACTCTGCAACTCAGCTAGATAGACCGGCTTTTTTTGGCAAATTCTGGCAGGCAGGCTGGAAAAGGCACCAAAGCTCGCCATGGCTTTTTCCATGCCATTTGTTACCGTCCGCCCTTGTGTCCAATCCAGCTGGCGACGGCGCAATTTTTGCCCGATTTCCCGATAAACATTCGCCGCAACCGCGATCGCGATATGGGCACGAGGCGGCAAATATACCAACCCTTTTATCCCGCTTTGATAATAACGGTCAGCAAGAAGGAGCAGCCTGTCGATTGCGGCTGTTACCCTTACCATATCTGGTTCGGTTTCGGGCGTGCCTGGCTGGCGAGGGAGGGCTGAAATGGATGCCGCTGACAAACTCCCAACCCAGTCCCCTGGCAAATACCGCCTGCCCATCTCTGCATCTTCCAGCACGTCTCTGGCGATATTGGTTAATTGCATCGCAATGCCCATATCCACCGCAAAGGAAAAGGCCTGGCGGTTCTGACAGCCCAGTACCGGACACATTAACAAGCCCACCGTACCAGCGACCTGATAGGCATATTTAATCAAATCATCGCTGGTTTTTAAGGCAACATCTTGCTGATCAAACAGCAACCCGTCTAGCAAATGCTGGATAGGGCGGATCGGTACAGAACAGGCGTTCAGCGTTGGCATAAAATCAGACAGGGCTGGATCGAGAGAGGTATTTTCATCGCCCGCTGCCAGCCTTTCCAGCTGTGCATTAATCGCTGCCAGCCTTGCGGGGCCATTTGGCAAATCACCATCCGCTAAATCATCCAATGTTCGGCAAAATCGATATAGATGGGCAGCATCATGGGCGGTTTTGCGCCCCAGGAAATGCGAGGCCCAGTAAAAACTGCGCCCGCCCTTGGCCAGCACGTGCAAGGCCTGTGCATCAGCATTTGCATCTGCATGTGCATCTACGCCCTGTGCGTTATCGATAATATCTGCGTGCCGGCCCATGTAAATTTATCTGCTGAACACAGCCTTTCTGTGCGCTGCCATCCCTGTCCTACCCCGAATGTGCTGCCTGACCAGCTTCTTCGCTAACCAGCCTGTCAACAACCTTTGCTGAACATAGTACACCTGGCATACCAGCCCCAGGATGCGCCCCGGCTGCCGCGAAATATAAATTGCTCAGATGCGGGTCACGGTTGTGATAGCGGAACCAGGCAGATTGGGTAAAATTCGGGGCAATGGAAAATCCGGCCCCATGCATCGAGCGATACCGGGTTTTGAAATCTTCTGGTGTCATATAGAAATCTTCAACAATATGCTCACCCAGCCCCGGCATTATGGTTTTATCAAGGGCGGCAATAATCCGCTTCTGCAAGGCAGGTCCTTCTTTTTGCCAATCCACATCGCCTTGCAGATTAGGGACCGGACATAACACATAAAAACTGTCACATCCTTCCGGAGCAAAGCTGGCATCAGTGGCGGTTGGCCGATGCACATATAAAGAGAAATCATCTGCCAGAATCTTGCGATTAAAGATATCATGCAACAATTCTTTATACCGCTTACCCATCCAGATAGTGTGGTGGGCGATATTTGGATAGGTTTTATTGGTGCCAAAGAATAGCACATATAACCCCATTGAATAGCGTGTCACCTTATCGGGCAGGGCTTTTTTACGCTTGCCTTTATGGGCTGGTAACATTTCCGCATAAATGGTTGGTGGATCGCCGTTACAGATAATCCGGTCAGCGCGTATCACTTCACCTGTTTGGGTTTTCACACCGCAAACCTTATCGCCCTCTAGCATTATCTCGCGCACATCTGCCTCAAGCTGTATCTCGATACCTTGCCGGCGCATCAGCTTTTCAAGCTCGGCAACCAGCTTGCCCGTGCCGCCCATGCAAAAATAAACACCCCATTTGCGCTCCAGATAATGAATTAGCGCATAGATAGAGGTGGTATCAAAAGGGTTCCCGCCAACCAGCAGGGGATGAATGGAAAAAGCCTGCCGCAAAAGCGGATGTTTGATGTGACTATTTACCAGCTGGGCAACTGTCATATAGCTTTTCAGCCGCAATAATTGCGGAATCTGCTTCAGCATCGCTCCAAACCGGGTAAAGGGCCTATCTGCCAACTCGCTAAAGCCAATATCAAAGATATCTTTCGAAGTTTTAATCAGCCGATCATAATTTTTGGCATCTTCAGGGGAAAAGCGCGCGATTTCGGCATGGGTGTCTTCCAGCGAAGGCCGATAGTCAAATTCTGAACCATCATTAAAATGAAACCGGTACCAGGGATCCAGCGGCTGAAAATCCAGATAATCTTCTCGTTTTTCATCAAACAGCGCAAATAGCTCGTCAAACAAGAACGGTGCGGTGATAACTGTTGGCCCAGCATCATGGCGAAACCCGCCTTTCTCAAAAGCTTGCGCACGCCCGCCAATAGTTCCAAGACGTTCTAGCAGGGTAACCCGGTGCCCCCTGGCACGCATGCGCAACGCCGCGGCGATCCCGCCAAAACCAGAACCAATGACAAGCGTATGTGTGGCGCTGTCACCAGCATCAAATTTGCCCATGTCATTCATGACAATGCTGCACTCCCTAACAGGGTTTAAAAATTATAAAAGCCGGCCTGAATAGGCACGTACAAGGCGCACCTGTTACAACCCCATCACTTTGACAGCAATTAGCTGTTATCCGCAACAAGATCTCTACAAACATGGCGCAATTGCGCTTTAATTGGTGTGATGATTGCCTGACAATCTGATGGCAGCGCATCTGATGAACTTTCCGCTTCATCAAACATGCTCATCAATGCCGAGGCGGTCATAGACAAGGCAGGAGAACGGCGCAGGCGTGTTTGCCAGTCCAGCGCATTATGCTCGGTCCCGGACGCCAACCATTTATCGAAATCGCTGGCATGATCTCTATCCAGCGTGGTTCTGAACATAACAATCACAGCATTAGGTGCACGGCGCAACAGATCAGAAGCGGGACTTGCCGCACCATCCTTGCCAATCACATTCAGCATATCATTAGCGATTTGATAACACCCGCCCGCAGCGGTAAAAAAGCGCTGAAGCGGAATAATGACATCATCACGGCCTGCCAGATGGGCAATGCCTTCGGCTGAGGCAACAAATAAAGGAGCCGTTTTCCCAGTGCTGATATCCATATATTTTGACCAGCTTGGGTAGCTATCTATTGCAAATTCCATCGCCTGGCCTGTGGTCGTTGCCGCCATATGATGCGACAACACTGATACCAGCTTTGGTGTTTGGCCCATATAGGCCGCCTCAGCAGCCAATTCAAAGGATAAGGCAATCAGCCAATCGCCAAGTGCAAGGGCCGTATCCTTGCCATATTGGGCCCAAACAGATGGCATCCCGCGGCGCACCATATCGCCATCACAAATATCATCATGCACCAGAGAGGCGTTATGCAAAATCTCGACAGCGGCAGCCCAGCGTAGCGAGACCGCCCGCGGCACCCCAAAACAATCCGCAGCGGTAAGGGCCATCCGGCCGCGCAGCTGTTTGCCAGCTTTTTTAAAATGGTGATAGGCAGGCTTGCACAAGGGATGACTGTTATCTGGCAAGCGGCTAAGAATAAAATCTGACAGGGATTGAGAGCTATCTGATAGCGGCAGGTTAGCGTCTTTGCTGACGATGGCAGGTTCAAAATTGCTGTTAAAGCTTTCTGGCATCATCCTCACCCTTCACGAATTAATATTTATTAAATTAATGAATTAAGTATCGGCAGATAAAAGCGTAAGGCAGAGCTGCCCGCTGGGGCGCCCTGCCTTACGAATAGATTACTTAGCTTCTGACTGTGACACCGCCACATTCCAGATGATCACACCGAACGCAATTTTGTTCAGCACGTCAGC
>JBMHCK010000089.1:0-2536 GCA_049889955.1 Puniceispirillaceae bacterium (SeqCode) | reverse complement strand
GAGGCAGATTGGGAAACGGTGCGCGATAGTAATATTGAGGGTTTGTATAATCTGTATGAAGCCGCACGAAAGCATAATGTAGGGCGCATTTTATTTGCCAGCTCCAACCATGTTATCGGCTATTATCCGCAGTCCCAGCTGTTAGATGCCCAAACCCCGCCGCGCCCTGATGGGCTATATGGGGTGTCAAAGGCATTTGGTGAAGCGTTGGCTTCACTCTATCATGATAAATTCGGAATTGAGACCGCTATTGTGCGTATTGGCAGCTGCTTTCCTGAACCTTTTGACCATCGGATGCTGGCAACCTGGTTGCATGAAGATGATTTTGTCAGCTTGATAGAATGTATGTTTGAAGCCTCGCGTCTGGGCTGTCCAATTATTTACGGCATGTCCGATAATGATGTGGTGTGGTGGGATAATAGTCAGGTGGCTTATTTGGGATGGAAGCCGAAACATAGCTCTGCTATTTTTAAACAAATGCTAGATAAGAAGATGGAACGTCCGCACAAAGATGCTGCGGTATCTGTCTATCAGGGCGGGGTTTTTACCGAAGATCCAATTATGGAAAAAAAGCTGGATTAAGCCCGTTAAAAGTAAATATGTAAATGATGGAGGCGGGTTCCGATGTCCCAGAGGGAAGAGAATTTTCATCATATTGATGATAGCGAGGCAGGTATTTTTCGCGAGCTAGGCGAGGGGATCAGTACCCGTATTTTTCCTGGTCAGCAGGCGATGATTTCGGTTGTTCGTGTCGGGCCAAATGCCAAAGGCAGCATCCATTCCCATGAACAGGAACAATGGGGCTATCTGATTTCAGGTTCGGCCACTCGTATTCAGGATGGTGAGCATATAGAGGTGAGGCCAGGTGATTTCTGGTGTTCGCCTGGCCATGTTGAACATGGCATTATTGGCGGGCCTGAGGGGGCTGTAATTCTGGATATTTTTGCCCCGCCGCGCCCAGAATATCTGAAATCGGGTAAAGGTTTCGGCATCTAGGCTTGAAGCTGGATTGGTGGCTATTTACCTTGCCAGAATTGACAGGTGCCAGTCTCGCGCCCATTTGGTTGTGAGTCCACGTAATCCTGGCCAATTTTGGCATAGCGATAACGCATTTTCCAACTTGGATTTTTGAAATTAATGACGGTATCGCCCCAAATCAGCATATTGCGATGGCGGAATTTAGCGACCTGACAAAAAGCTTCTTTATTCCCCATACGAAAGGTCTGTTCTTTATTGGTGGGGCACCATTCCTTCCATTCGCCTTTATTGCGACGCTCATAAACTTTTTTGGTAAAAAAACCTTCTAGCTTGTAATTACGAACCCCAACGCCCTTGATTTTGCATTTGATTTCGGTTGCGGCCATCACTGGCCCGGACAATAGCCCCAAAATAAACGCGCCCAATATAATCGGCTTTAGAATAATCGCTTTTATTTTTGACACAGACATCTCTTACCCTGTTCATCTTCACGCCATTAGGCCAGAAAAGGCTCCAATAACACTTATACATTTTACAACGCGTTTATGCCACGCCTTTAATATAAGGTCAAAGCGTTCCAGGCCGCTGAAAAATGAAAGGATGGATTTTTAGTAAAAAAGCGCCCCCGCTAGCAAGGGCTGTCATTTGGAGGTTTAATTTTGTAAGCTTTTAATTATCTTTTTCAGAGTAACAAAACAGCACGGTAACAAAACAGGAACACGGCGCTGGCATGACACTAACATCTAGAACATCTCCAACATCTGGATCATCTCCATCCATAAC
Source organism: Puniceispirillaceae bacterium (SeqCode) (assembly GCA_049889955.1). GTDB lineage: Bacteria > Pseudomonadota > Alphaproteobacteria > Puniceispirillales > Puniceispirillaceae > JADHLI01. Next base: position 775 of record JBMHCK010000089.1, on the reverse strand, counting down.
GCCATCTAAACCACCAACAGCATCAGAAATCTGGATACATGCCAGACAGTTATTTCCTGGCGGTGGGGCTGCGCCTCTTACTGACCAGTTGCTGCACATATCTGGTGATAGAATAGTAGCGATACGTCCAGCTAACCAGATGGACCCCGCCCCTGGGAAGCATTTTTATGATGTGGTGGCCCCTGGTTTTATCGATTTGCAAATTAATGGCGGCGGCGGCGTTCTGTTAAATGATAGCCCGAATTTGCCTGCAATTGACCGCATCGCGGCGGCAGCACGCCAAGGTGGGGCCTGTCATATTCTGCCAACCTTTATTACTGCCCCTGAACAGGATTATTGCCGCGCTATGGAGGCGGTATCAAGCGCAGCTGATCGCCCTGAAATTCTGGGCTTGCATCTAGAAGGGCCGTTCCTCTCTCCTGCCAGGGCGGGTATTCATCATGCGGATTTTATGCGCCAGATGGGCGCTAATGATTTGGCCAAGCTGACGGGTTTTCACGGGCGTTTATTGCTGACCTGCGCACCAGAACAGGTTACGCTTGCAAATATCCGGGCATTGGTGGATGCAGGCATAACCATATTTGCCGGTCATAGCGATGCCGATTATAAAATGATGGAAGACGCTATTTCTGCAGGTTTAAGCGGGGTTACCCATTTATTTAATGCCTGCTCTCAGCTTACTGCACGGGCGCCTGGTATTGTCGGCACAGCCCTTTGCGATAGCCGCCTGTATGCAGGGATTATTGCTGATCGACATCATGTGCATGATGCTAAT
>JBMHCK010000088.1:0-3620 GCA_049889955.1 Puniceispirillaceae bacterium (SeqCode) | reverse complement strand
CCCAGCAAAATCGCTGTGGTTCCAGACCCCGGAATGCCCAAGGTCAATAGCGGCACGAACGAGCCTGTACAAGCCGCATTGTTAGCGCTTTCAGGTGCTGCCAGCCCCTTTACAGAGCCTTTGCCAAATTCCTTGCGCTCTTCTTCGGACGCAATGTTACGTTCCACAGCATATCCCAGAAATGAGGCAATAGTTGCCCCGGCCCCGGGCATAACCCCTATCAAAAACCCTTGCAAAGATTGCCGCCCGATAACCGGAGTGATTTTTTTTGCTTCTTCTTTTGTAATCCGCAAATCGGTAATTTCAGATTGCTGGCTACCAGCCTTACCAGATCGGCTGGGGTCCAGAACAAGGAACAGCGTTTCAGGAATAGCAAACATCGCCATAGCCAGGGTGATAAAGCCAATGCCGGACTGTAAATCCATAATACCCATGGTAAAGCGCGGCATATTAAATTGCGCGCCCTCTCCCACCGTTGCCAATGCCAGCCCTACAATCGTCATCAATAACGCCTTTGTGACCTGACCTGACCCTGCAAACGCGGCGATCGCTGACAGGCCAACCACCATCAGGGCAAAATATTCAGAAGAATGAAACAGCAACGCCACAGAGGCTAAAGCCGGGGCAAAAAATACTAGCAAAACCGCCCCGACAGTGCCACCAGCAAATGAGGATATGGCCGCAATAGTCAGCGCTTTACCCGCCTTGCCCTGACGAGTAAGCGGGTAGCCATCAAAACTGGTTGCAACCGTAGAGGCGACGCCCGGCGCGTTGATAAGAATAGAAGAAGTAGACCCCCCGAACACCGCTCCATAATATACCCCCGCCAGCAAAATCAGCGCCGCTGCCGGATCACCAATGGAAATCGCAACAGGAATCATAATCGCAATAATCGACATCGGCCCGAGACCAGGTAGCATCCCGATAAAGGTGCCAATAATACAGCCGCCTATAACCATCAGCATATTTTTTACAGATAAAGCGGTATATAGACCCAGCAGAAATCCTTCGATCATCACACCCTCCTTAACTGCTAGCCAGAAACGCAGGAAAAGGGGTCATGTAAATACCTAGCACAGAATCTACAAGGTACCAAATGCCATAGCTTGCCGCAGCAGAAACGCCGCCAAGCAATAGAAAACGGCGCTCACCCAGCAGCATCGCCCCAAGCGATAAAAACAGAAAAGTTGCTGCCAAAAACCCAAGACTGCGCAAGCTCACCGCATAGATTATCATACCGGCAATCAGGGCCAGCGCATCAAATACCCGGTATTTTCGCCAGTCCGATATTTCAATGTCATCGCCGATTTGTTTGTCTGACTTTTCAAGATTTAACAGCACCGTAACCGCACCGATAATGCCAATTACAGACAATATTTTTGGAAAACTGGATGGCCAAACAGGGTTGCGCTGCAAAATAGGCGGCAACAAATCATCCATCTGAAAAAAGGCTGTATAGCCGTAGATCAGAAAAATCAGCGCAAGGATAAGCGCTATCCATCTGTCCAAAGCCATCATTTTCCCCCTTTAGGTAAAGACCACCCAGCCCTGCTGGCTGGATGGCCTTTTCGTCATTTTATGCCTTAAAGGAAACCGAGCTGCTTCATCAGATCGCCAATTTCCTTTTCCTGACCTTCAAGGAACCTCATGAAGTCATCGCCAGGGTTGTGGATGTTTTCCCACCCGTTGCGCGCGCGAACAGCTTCCCACTCCGGAGTGCTGTACATTTTATCAATCGCCTTTTGATAGGCTGCCAGCTTGTCTTTTGGCAGACCTGGTGCAGCAAAAAACCCGCGCCAGTTCACAAAATAGGTATCAATACCCTGCTCTTTCATAGTTTTGGCATCCGGGAACGCGCCAACACGGTCATTCGAGGTCACCCCAATGATGTTTGCTTCACCAGCTTTGGCCATCGCCACGGCTTCTGAAAAGCCGGTTGATAGCGCTTTAATCTCGCCAGACAACAGGGCAGCCATTGCCTTGCCACCTGCATCATAGGCAACATATTTAACTTCTGTCGGGTTGGCCCCTGCAGCCTGCATAACCATTGCCGCAACCAGATGATCCATACCACCAGGAACAGACCCGCCGCCAATCGCGACACCAGATGGATTTGCCTTGTAGGCTGAAACCAGATCGCCCATTGATTTGATATCTGAATTCGCCGGTACAACCAATGCAGCGTAATCACCAATGGTCCCTGAAACCAGGGTCAGATCCCGGAAATTATGTGGAAATACGCCGGTCAGGGAACGAATAACAATAGGAGTAGAATTCACCATCAAAGTGCCATGGTTACTATCTGCATTTTCGATCAGATAGCCGATGGCCTTACCGCCGCCGCCGCCAGACATATTTTCATAAGAAGCAGTGCCGACCAAACCTGATTTTGTCAGCGCTTCGCCAGTACCACGCGCGGTACCATCCCAGCCGCCACCAGCGCCGCCAGGAATCAGAAAGTGAATAGAATCCAAAATTTGATGACCATCCGCCATAGCCGGTCCAGCCAGACCAGTTGCCAGTGCTGCGGCAAGAAACGTCCTGCGCGCCATTGTCCATGATTTCATTTTTTCCTCCCAAAGTGAAATTGCAATGTTAGGCTGTAAGTTTGTATGGACGATTTCAGTTCTGCAAGTTAAATTTTTGAAAAACTATAGCGAAAGTTACACGTGGCAAATCCAGAAGCAAAAATCCTTATACCTGCTGGCGCGCTGGGGATTCCCTATGACCGGAAAGCTCTGGCCCATGGCCTGGAACATGCCCCTGACCTGATCGCCATTGATGGCGGGTCAACCGATAGCGGTCCCTATTATCTGGGAACTGGAACTTCGAAATATTCGCGCACCGCAACCAAGGCAGATTGGGCCGATTTAATGGCCGCCAGAGCCGCGGCTGGCGTGCCCTTGCTGATTGGCACTGCCGGCACTAGTGGCGCGGATAGCGCGGTTGACTGGATGCTAGATATCACCCTGGAAATCGCCAGAGAGCGCGGCGAGACATTGAAAATTGCCACCCTGAAATCCGGTCAGGAAAAACCGGCGATTATCACTGCCCTTAAATCCGGGGCGATCACTCCCCTTGAAGGGGCGCCAGATCTGGATATCGAAATAGTGGAGCAAACTACAAATATTGTCGCGCTGGCAGGCATAGAGCAAATTCAGGCTGCCCTGGCCAGCGGCGCCGATATCATTATTGCTGGACGGGCGACAGACACCGCCATTATTGCCGCACTGCCCATTGCGCGAGGCTGTCATAAAGGAGCCGCATGGCATGGTGCAAAAATCGCAGAATGCGGCGCGCTGGCTACTACCAACCCCAATTCAGGTGTAATCCTGATGCGTTTTGATAAAACCGGCTTTACCATCACCCCGCTGGCCGAGGATACCGCAGCCACACCCTATACCGTATCTGCACATATGCTATATGAGAATGCGGACCCCTATATTTTGCACGAGCCAGGGGGCTGGCTGGATGTACGAGAGGCCCATTACACCGCCCTTGATGAAGTATCGGTGCGTGTAGAGGGCAGCATCTGGCATGACACCACTCCCTATACTGTGAAATTGGAAGCCGCCAGACGGGCCGGGTATCAGACCGTATCCTTTGTTTTGGTGCGGGAT
>JBMHCK010000087.1:0-20030 GCA_049889955.1 Puniceispirillaceae bacterium (SeqCode) | reverse complement strand
GGTACCACAGATAGCCTGGATTGTTTGACCAATGCCAGTTCTGACAAGCGCGGCTCTGCCTTGATATCGGCCAGGGTTACGGGCTGGGTCATGGATTTTATTGCCCGCACGGTAACCATTCCAAATCGCCCGGATGGATCTGTAGGGTCCGGATGCCATAACTCGGTTACGTCTACAATGCCGACAATGCGCTTTTCATTAACAGAGTGATAGAAAAATCCCAGATCGCCAATTTGCATGGCTTTCATATTATTGCCAGCTTGATGGTTGCGAACGCCATCCCATCCCTCGCCGCTATCGCCCTTATCCAGTTGATCCTGCCATGACCAGGTGCCAGGTTCCGATTTGAAAAGCCAATATTTCATGATGCGTGCTCCAATATAGTTGGTAAGCACCCGGTTAATTCCGGGCCGATTTATTCAAGCCCCGCTCGGCGAGAGAGCAGGGATGTAATGGTTTTTTGAATATCTGCCTGATGATTGACAATTTGGTCTACCGCCATACATACCGGCATCTCGATATTTTCAAACCGCGCACGGGCGCATAAATGCGCTGCCGAATGCCGGCCTTCTGCCAGCCTGTCTGATACTGGCATGCCGCTACCCAGCGCCAGGCCATACGCCATGTTTCGGGAATGATCATTGCTGCAAGATAAGACCAAATCGCCAATACCGGCCAGCCCGGACATGGTTGCCCTGTCGGCGCCCAGCGCATCTGCCAGCCGCATGGTTTCTGCCAGTCCGCGTGTAATCAGGCCAGCACGGGCATTATCGCCCAGCTTTTGCCCCGCACAAATGCCGGTAGCAATAGCGATTACATTTTTGACCGCACCACCCAGAGCCGCCCCTATTACATCATGGCCCTGATAAATGCGTATCTGGCTATCGATGAATTGGGCAGCAATTATTTCTGATAACAGGGGCTGACTACTTGCTGCTAATAAGGCGGTAGGCAAGCCTTTTAGAACCTCATCTGCGAAAGAAGGGCCAGAAAATACAGCGAAGGCTCGCCCGTCCAAATGCCTTTGTGCATATTCATGCAGGAAAATACCGCCTTTTTCAGCATCTTCTACCAGCCCCTTTGCACAGAAAATCACCGCACATTCTTTTGAGGTGTAGCTATCTATCAGCCCTAGCATTGCATCATGTGCAGATACAGGTACGACCAGATATACAAGATTGGCATCGCGCAGGCATTCCGGGTTGGTGGTAACCTGAAAGCCGGGTAATTTTGGCAGCTCTGGATGCTGGCTTACTATTCCCTGCTGCAGCTTTTCTGCAGTAGCTGGCGCGCGCACCAATAGGGTGTAGTCCTGATCCTGACTGATGCGCAGCTGATGGGCAATCGCCGATCCCCATGCCCCGCCACCAATAATTACTGTCTTATTTCGATTTGTCATAATGCTGATTATAAAGCTGGGAGGGGTGAAAACCAGAAAAATTATCCGCTTTTACTCTTTTCGATTGGATGGCGTTCAGGGGATTTGATTTAACCGTCTGGCTATTTGTGGCTGAAACATCTAGGCCCGCACCCCGCGCCCTGGTGGTGGCGGCGCGTCTGCATCCAGCGGCCAGCGGGGTCGCGGCGCAAAATCCAGCCCATTATTGCGGCCAAGCGCCATATATTCATGGCCTGTCCAGGCAATCATGGCGGCGTTATCTGTGCAAAGCGCGGCTGGCGGAATAAACAGATCAAAAGACATTTCCTGTGCCAAATCTTTCAAACGGCTGCCAATTTCAATATTGGCCGCTACCCCGCCAGCGATAACCAGTTGATAGCTACCAGTTTGATTGCTGCCTGTTTCCCCATTATCTATTTCCCCAGTGTCTATTTCCCCATTATCTATTTGTTGGGCAAAAATATGCATGGCACGCCTGGTTCTATCTATCAGGCAATCTGCAATAGCGGTTTGCAGGCTAGCGGCAAAATCAGCACAGCTGGCAGGGCCTTTATCGGGGGCTTTTTGCCATTTTTGCGCCAGAGCGGTTTTTAGGCCAGAAAAGGAAAAATGGCAATCATCTGCCCCTTTTCGTGGCCGCGGCAGGGCAATTGATTTGGGATCTCCCGTACCGGCTGCACGCTGGATAGCGGGCCCGCCCGGATAGCCTAGCCCCAATACAGCCGCCCCTTTATCAAAAGCTTCGCCAGCCGCATCATCCATTGTGGTCCCCAGCCTTTTATAGCGGCCAGCCCCATAAACCGCCAAAAGCTGGGTATGGCCGCCAGAAACCAAAAGCAAAAGATAGGGAAAGGACAGCCCATCGGTCAGCCGGGCAGTTAGCGCATGACCCTCTAGGTGGTTTACTGCAAAAAAAGGAAGAGCGCGTGCATGAGCAATGGCCTTGGCTGTCATAGTGCCAACCAGAACGCCGCCAATTAACCCTGGCCCGCCTGTCGCGGCAATACCGTCAATATCGTCAAAAGACATTCCAGCCTCTTTCAGGGCCGCGGCAATAACCTTGTCAATAATATCCAAATGCTGGCGAGCGGCAATTTCGGGTACTACGCCGCCAAAGCTGGCATGAATATCAGCTGAAGAGGCAATCTGGTGCGAGAGAATTTTCCGATCTGACCTGACCAGCGCAGCGGCGGTTTCATCACAACTGCTTTCAATCCCCAATATAATGGTTTGTGGTTGGCGCAAAAGCTGGGCTTTCATAAAAAATTAGAGGCTTGGCATCAAAAATTTGTAACTCACCTGTTTATATAGAGGATTACCGCTAATTGGTAAATCGGTCGCCAATGCCTGTTGCCGGGAAAATTAATCAACCTTTCTTACCCGGCCTTTCCTACTAGGTAAAATCGCGGTTGATTCCTTTGTTTAATTTCGGAACAATGGACGGCGGGAAGTAACGCCATGGGGATGGTGAAACAAAAAACAGCTGCATCAAGTGCTATTATCATAGCTGGAAAGCTGTGAAGCTGAAAAAAATAGGGATTTAAACACAGCGCGTGGGTAGCGGGGAAAAAACAACTTGTCTATATGCGTATCATGTTGCGCAAGAGGCACGTATGGCCGCTTTTGCCGGCTATATGATGCCGCTAAACTATGCAAATGGCGCCTTAAAAGAACATATGGCCTGCCGCGAAGGGGCAGCGGTTTTTGATGTATCGCATATGGCCCAGCTGGATATTGTGCATCCGTCTGGATCGGTCGCCCCGATTTTAGCGGCGCTAGAGACACTTATTCCCGCCAATTTGATTGATCTGCCCGAATATCAGCAAAGATATGGCCTGTTATTGAATGAAGATGGCGGGATCATTGATGATTTAATGGTGTTGCATGCAGGCCATTATGTGCGGCTGGTGGTAAATGCGGCATGCGCTGAAAAAGATTTAAACTGGCTGTCCAGCCAGCTGTCTGATCTGAACATCACCCGCCGCCAGCGTGCCCTTATCGCTGTACAGGGCCCAATGGCCGCACAGGCGGTAGGCGGGCTTGTCCAGCTACTAGACGACATGCGGTTTATGCAGGTGGCTATTAGCCAGTTTTCTGGCCAGCAAATAGAGCTGTCGCGCTCTGGCTATACTGGCGAGGATGGATTTGAGGTTAGCTTGCCTGAAGAGCTTGCCGAAGCTTTTGCAACTGCCTTGTGCAAACAGGATGCGGTGCAAATGGCCGGATTGGTCGCACGTGACAGCCTGCGATTGGAAGCCGGGTTATGTCTGTATGGTCAGGATATGGACGAGGAGGTAAGCGCGGTTGCGGCCAGTTTGAACTGGGCGATACCAAAAATCCGGCGGCGAGGCGGTGCGCGCGCTGGCGGCTTTGTTGGCGCGGATAAAACCCTGGATGAGCTGGAAAATGGCGCCCGGTTTTGCCGCATCGGGGTAATGGCAGAAAAAGGTATTCCGCCGCGCAGTGGCGCGTCTGTTTTTGATGCTGAAAGCGGGGGTAATCAGGTTGGGGTGGTTACCTCTGGTGCCCCTGCCCCATCTGTGGGCCGGCCAGTGGCAATGCTGCGTATAGCCCGCGATGTGGCAGAATCCCAGGCAACTCTATTTGCCGAAGTCCGCGGCAAGCGTCTGCCCTTAACCCGAACTGAAATGCCCTTTGTCCCGCACCAGTTTTATCGCGGTAGCTAGCGGCAACAGGGGATATGCCAATAGGTGCTAAAGAATAGAAGCTAAATATCAGTCTGATTGAACCGCAATTTGCGAGCTATAAGGAGTAGCAATATGGAAAAATTTACCCAAGAGCATGAATGGATTCGCCTAGAGGGTGAGGTGGCAACCATTGGTATTACCGACCATGCCCAGAGCGAGCTAGGCGATATTGTTTTTGTTGAATTGCCGGAAATTGGCACCAAAGTAACCGCTGGCGGCGAGATGGCAACGGTGGAAAGCTTTAAGGCTGCCTCTTCTGTCTATGCACCGGTAACCGGCGAAATTATCGAAATCAATGAAACATTGGGCGATGATCCGGCCCAAGTAAATACCGAGCCGATGGGCGCTGGATGGTTTGTCAAAGTGAAGATGGATGATGTCAGCGCATTAGATGAATTAATGGATGAAGCTGCCTATTTGGCGCTGGTTAGCTAGCGGCGAGGATTCATAACTATAATAGGCACAGATAGTGGGGATTATGATGCGTTATACAGAGCTTGAGCAGTACCGTGAGGAAGATTTTATTCAACGCCATATAGGGCCGGATGCCAGCGATATTGCGGATATGCTGGATAGGCTTGGTTTTTCCTCTCTTGATCAGATGACCCGCGCTATTTTACCAGAATCGATTCAGATGGGCGCGGAACTGGATGTTTGCCCCCCGGCCTCCGAAGCCAGCCTGCTGGCGATAATGAAAGAATTTGCTGCCCAGAATAAGCCGCTGAAATCACTGATTGGTCAGGGCTATTATGGCACAATTATCCCGCCAGTTCTGCAACGTAATATTCTGGAAAATCCAGGTTGGTACACAGCCTATACCCCCTATCAGCCGGAAATCAGCCAGGGCAGGCTGGAAGCGTTGTTAAATTTTCAAACGATGATTTGCGATCTGACCGCTTTTGATATGGCGAATGCGTCGCTGCTGGATGAAGCGACAGCGGCGGCTGAGGCGATGGCGGTGGCACGGCGTGTATCCAAATCCCAGAGCGAGGTATTTTTTGTCGATAAAAATTGCCACGCACAGGTGATTGAGGTGGTGAAAACCCGTGCCGAGCCGCTTGGCTGGCAGGTGGTTGTAGGCGATCTGCAGACAGATTTGATGAAGGACGATTATTTCGGTGTCCTGCTGGCCTATCCCGGAACCGATGGGCAAATTCCTGATCTGGAGGGGCCAATAAAGGCGCTAAAACAAGCCGGCAGTTTTGTGATAGTGGCCTGTGATCTGCTCAGCCTTGCGCTATTGGTTCCGCCAGGCGAGCTGGGCGCAGATATGGCGATAGGCTCAGCCCAGCGCTTTGGCGTGCCAATGGGGTATGGCGGGCCACATGCGGCTTTTATGGCAACGACTGAATCCCATAAACGCATGTTGCCTGGCCGGATTATCGGCGTTTCAATAGACAAGCAAGGCACCGCAGCTTACCGGCTATCCTTGCAGACGCGTGAGCAGCATATTCGGCGCGAAAAAGCCACTTCCAATATTTGTACAGCCCAGGCATTGCTGGCGATTATGGCGTCTATGTATGCGGTATGGCACGGGCCAGAAGGGCTGCGTAATATTGCAGCACGGGTACATCGTCTGGCAGCCATAACGGCAACTGGCTTGTCCGAGGCGGGTTTTACCACCAGTAATAATTTCTTTGATACGGTCTTTATTCAAACAGAATCAGCAGCAGCACTTTGCCAGCGTAGCGTCAAAGCCGGGTTTAATTTGCGCCAGACAGAAGGTGGAATTACCCTGTCTTTTGATGAAACATGTGATGCAGATACGGTACAGGCTATCTGGCAGATTTGTGAAATTGAGGCTGATTTTGACCAGATAGATGCCCGGATATCTGCCCAGCCAGAGGATCAAACCCTGCCAGCATCCTATCTGCGGCGTTCTAGCTATCTTACCCATCCGGTTTTCCAGCGCTATCGGTCCGAGACAGAAATGATGCGCTATCTGCGCCGCCTGTCTGACCGTGATTTGGCGCTGGATCGCACGATGATTCCGCTTGGTTCCTGCACGATGAAGCTGAATGCAGCTGCCGAGATGATGCCGGTTACCTGGCCTGAATTTGCCGATATGCATCCATTTTGTCCCGCCGATCAGGCACAGGGCTATATTGCCATGATTGACCAGTTGAAAAGCTGGCTGTGCGAGATTACTGGATATGATGCTATCTCTATGCAACCTAATTCGGGGGCGCAGGGCGAATATGCAGGCTTGCTGGCTATCCGAAGCTATTTGAAAAGTCGGGGTGAGGAAAATCGAACGATTTGTCTGATAGCGGCCTCTGCACATGGCACAAACCCCGCCTCTGCCCAGATGGCAGGGATGCAGGTTGTCGTAGTTGCTTGTGATGAAGAAGGCAATATTGATCTGGCTGATTTACAGGAAAAAATAGCTGCCCATAAAGAAAATCTGGCTGCAATGATGGTCACCTATCCGTCAACACATGGGGTGTTTGAAAAAGAAATTACCAAAATTTGTGACTGGGTACATGCCGCCGGGGGCCAGGTATATCTGGATGGCGCTAATCTTAATGCCCAGGTCGGTTTGGCCCAGCCCGGTCGTTATGGCGCTGATGTCAGCCATCTAAATTTGCATAAAACATTTTGTATTCCGCATGGCGGCGGCGGGCCAGGTATGGGCCCTATAGGGGTGGGCGCGCATTTAGCTCCGTTCCTGCCGCAGCATGCACATACCCCTATCCCTTCAAAGACAGCTGAGGCAGACAGCAAAGATGTCCGAACCGGCCAGATTGCGGCGGCGCCTTTTGGCTCGCCATTAATCTTGCCTATTTCCTATGCCTATATCCGAATGATGGGTTCTGCTGGTCTGCGCAGGGCCAGCCAGCTAGCGATTTTGAACGCGAATTATATCGCCTGTCATCTGGCAGAGGAGTATTCGGTATTATATGCTGGCGAGGGCGGGCATGTCGCCCATGAGGTGATTTTGGATATCCGGCCTCTGAAAGCGGCGGCGGGAATTGATGCAGAAGACATCGCTAAGCGGCTGATGGATTATGGGTTTCATGCACCAACGATGAGCTTTCCCGTAGCCGGTACCCTGATGATTGAGCCGACCGAGAGCGAAGGCCGGGCAGAATTGGACAGATTTATTCAGGCGATGAAATCTATTCGTGCAGAAATCAGACAGGTCGAAACAGGGGTCTGGCCAGCGGCGGATAATCCGCTGGTAAATGCGCCGCATACCGCCGCTATGGTTATGGCCCAGGAATGGAATCATCCCTATGACCGCCATCTTGCCGGCTTGCCAGATGCGCGCGCTGGTAGCGATAAATACTGGCCGCCAGTAGCGCGTATCGATAATGTATTTGGGGATCGGAATCTGGTTTGTACCTGTCCACCGCTTTCTGAATATGCCGAAGTTGCGGAATAAGCTATAGCAAGTCTCTGGATTGAGGCTTTACAGACTTGGCCATTGTGTGAGAGTAAAGCCGCATGACAGATCGCTTTGTTTCCATATTTGACACCGCCCCGCTGGTACTGGCTAGCCGCAAATCTGAACTGGCTATGGTGCAAACACGGCATGTGCGTTCATTGCTGGCGCCCTGCCAGACAGAAATTCTGGGCCTGTCTACAAAGGGGGATGAGGTTCTGGACCGCCCATTGGTAGAGGTTGGCGGTAAGGGTGTTTTTGTTAAAACCCTCGAGGCTGCACTGATTTCTGGCAAGGCAGATGCGGCTGTCCATTCAATGAAAGATATGGAAACCAGCATTGCCGATGGCACAATTATCGCCGCTATCTTGCCCCGTGAAGATAGGCGAGATGCGCTGGTAGGGCCGTTTGCTGATCTGGATGCCTTGCCACAGGGCGCGCATATTGGCACTGCCTCGGTTCGGCGCTCGGCCTGTCTGCACCATTATCGCCCGGACCTGCGCGTCAGCCTGTTACGCGGAAATGTGAATAGCCGTCTTGCCCGTCTGGAGGCAGGCGAATTTGATGCGATTATTCTGGCGGCTGCGGGCTTGCGCCGGCTAGGGATAAATACAGGCTTCAGCCTGCTGGATGAAGAGGTGATGCCAGCCGCCGCCGCACAGGGCGCGCTGGCTATCCAGCTGCGGGCAGGGGGCGCACGCGCCGAGGCCGCCAGCCATCTTATCCAAAAGCTGAATTGTCAGAAAACTGAGATATGTGTAACCGCTGAACGGGCGTTACTGGCGGGTCTGGACGGATCATGCCGGACCCCTATTTCGGCAATGGCGGATATACAGGCCGATGGAGATGTGCGCTTGCGTGGTGCGGTACTGTCTCTGGATGGCAAGGAATGTTATCGTGCTGAAGGTCAGGCTGCCCTGGAAGATGCAAACGCTCTTGGCCAGAGATTGGCACAAGAATTATTATCTGCCTGTGGGGGCCGCGGATTTTTAGCCTAGCTGGATTGGCGGTGATGCCCCTGCTTGTCATGGTAAGACTGTATCGGTATTTGGCTATATTGTAATTTAACCCGCTAAAAGACCAACATAAAAAGGCAGAATATGTCAAAGCCATTGATATTCAGCTTGCGTCCCGAACCTGATTGCGATGAGGATATTTTATCCTTGCGCCAGGCTGGCCTGAATGCCGAGAGCTTGCCCATGCTGGCCATACAGCGGGATGAGGAGAGCCTGAAAATGGCCTTGCAGCATCTTGCCGATCAGCCAGATGCCCAGCTTATTACCACCAGCAAACAAACAGCAAGAATGCTGATAGCCGCTTCTGCTGCTATTCGAGACCGGCCTGTCTGGTGTGTCGGAGCAGGGACTGCAGCGCTTTTCACACAAGCGGGCTTTACAGATGTGACAGCTGGCCAGGGTGATGCACATAGCCTGATTCAACATATTATCGCTGAGCATGGGCAGATACAGCAATCTGCAGATAGACAGGGCAGGCGCCCTGTCTATCTATGGCTGTCCGGGGCAGATATCGCAGTGGATATTGGCGCCGGGCTTGCCGATCTGTCCTGTCCGGTTTCCCGCTATATCATTTATAAAATGACGGTAAATTTGCCGAAGCGTTCAGCCCTTGCCGCCGCCTGTCAGGCTGGCCAAAAAATCGCGGTAATAGCGATGTCTGCGCGTACCATCACGCTATTTTCACAATGGCTGGCGCGGGAACAGTTGGATGCGTATCGGTCTGAAATAACCCTGATTCTGCAATCTCCGGCCCAGCTGGCACTAGCCGAAACACAAGGTTTGCGCGGTATATCTGCACCGCTACCCAGCCGCGAGGATGTATTGGCCTGTGCGATTGGCTGGGCGAAAGATCAGGGAGTGTGAAAAAAAACTGCTGCAAAGATAAGAGTTCAAATTGACCTGATGTGTTAGCCTATAGATACTCTTAAGATAAGCAAACAATGCCCGCCGCAAGGGCTGGCCTCTATTTAAGACGCGATATACAGAAATAAAAAGCACATGGTCAAACGCAAACCGCAATCTAGCCAGCAAAAGCCTCAAGATGAGGGGGTGTCCGCAAAGGAGACCATCATTGAGGCAGAAGAGATAGCGGCAACAAAACCTGTGCGTGCCCTAGGCCGTGCCGAGATTATCAGCGCTGTTGCGGCGGTATTATCGCTGGGCGCTATAGGTTTGGCGCTATGGCCCGTGCTCACCACAAAAATGACAAATCAGCGACAGGCCGAGCTTAGCCAGAGAGTGGATGGGTTATCTGCTGCGGTGGAAAGTCTGGTTGCGGCGCAAACAGAACTTGCCGAAGCGATGGTTGCCCAGCAAGGGCTGAGCGGCGCGTTGAAAACCGATTTAAATAAATTGACCCAGCAAGCAGGCAGCCTGACAACAGAGCTGCGTTCAGAGCTGGAAAATCTGGCCCGTCAGCTTGAAAAAAGCCAGCAAGATTTCCTAAGCAGCCTGTCCTTGCCTGCGGCCATTTCAGAACCGGAGGCCGTGCCATCCCCATCGGAAACAGATAGTTCCTCAAAAATAGATGGCCCCTCAAAAATAGATAATATGGGCACGCCTTCTGACCCTGGCCAGGCGGCGAATGGTCAGGAACAAACCAGCCTGCCAGCAGATGAAGAGACGCCATGGTTGCCGCAATGGGTAGAGGTGCCGATGGAAAATCTGGCAGGGTGGTTTTCCAGTCTGGTGACCGTTCGCAAACATATTCCTGATGAAACTGCAGAAACGCCAGAAGCTGGCGAGAATCTGTCCAGATAATGGCGCGTCTGGTTCAATTCATCTTTTTGTGTGCGATCGCGGCACTGCTGGTTAGCTGGCTAGCAAAACAAACGGGCATGACAGTTATTAACTGGTCAGGCTGGCAGATAGAATTGCATACCAGTTTGCTGGTCGCTGGCCTGGCGATACTGATTATCGGGTTGTTTTTGCTTTATCGGGTAATCCGGATTCTCGTGCTATGGCCTGGCTGGCTGGGGCATAATTGGCAAGCACGTCGGCAGAAAAAAGGTGAGCGGGCCTTATCGCTTGGCATGGTGGCGTTCGCAGCTGGTGATCACAAGGTGGCACGGCGACAAGCCCGCAAGGCGGAAAAATTGCTTGGCTCTGGCTTATTGCCTGATCTGTTATCGGCTCAGGCTGCCCATGCGGCCGGGGATGCAAAGGCGGCATTGCGCTATTTCACCGCCCTGTCACGCAATGCGGATACCGCCTATTTTGGTCATTTGGGGCTGATGCGCTTATATCAGGAGCAAGGCAAAGAAGCACAGAGCCTGGATGCAGCCCATAAAGCATTGGCAACCTCAGATAGCTTGTCACCAGCTACAATTCGGATTTTTGCCCATGATCTGAATAGGCGGCGGTGGCGCGAGGCTTTGGACAGGCTTGGCAGTTTCCTGCGTCAGGACGCACAGGCACTAACCCGTTTTGGCCCGCAAGATGGCCTGGCCATAGGCCAGCTAAACGCGCCTGCTTTGCTGGCAGGTCATTTGTGTATTTTGCTTTCCGAAGATGCTACGGAAAGTGATAAAAAAGGCTATCTAGAGCAAGCGTTAGAGTTTAGCCCGCGTCTGGTTGAAGCAAGCCGGCGGCTGGCCTTGCTCGCCAGTGAGGGCCAGCGAAAATCTGCGCTAAAGCGGCTAGAAAAAGATTTCAAAGCGTTCCCGCATCCCCAGCTAGCAGAAGTGATTGCCAAACTTTCGGGTGATAATGACGGCCAGCTGGTCGCGCGTTTAGGCAGGCTGGCAGAGGCGTCAACCAAGCCTGATGACGCGCGGCTTATCGCGGCGGAAACGGCGCTGAAAAGCGGGATTTGGGCTTCTGCCTCGTCGATGCTGGCCGCCGTAACACCAGCAGGGCAAACCAATAAATATTTCCTGCTATTGGCTGATTTAGCCAAGAAAAAGCACGATTTTTCTGTCACTGATACGCAGGCAGATTCAGATAATATTCCTCCTGCTGATTATCATCTGGAAAAAGAACAGTCGCTTGTTGCCGCCGCCCATGCCCCGCACGCCGCAAATTGGCAGTGCCAGGCCTGTGATACAGCCTTGCTGCAGTGGGATATGGTCTGCCCGTCCTGTTCTGTATTGGGGCAGGTGGACTGGCATCAATCCAGCCATAGCTCGCGCGCCCTTCTAATTCGCTCTTAATCCCGCCTTTATGGTGTTTTTGTCGGTATCTGGCCAACCTGTGGCGGTAAAGCGCGGTGCCTATGCAAAGATTATTGATAACTCCCTAGAAATAGGCTAGCTGTTAAGTAGAGGCTGTATGCTCTTTTGGGTGCGGTTTGCTAATAGCAAGCAAGGATATCCAGACAGAGATACACATAATAATTGTTTACTTTGTGGGTGCATTTTTATGGGAGGAACCTGATGAATAGAAATGTTGTAATACTCGTAGGTGTCGCGGTACTTGCCGGACTTGCCTACACTTTTATGGGCGGGCAAGACAAACAAACCGCCGAAGGGCCGAAAATCGGAATTATCCTAGGCTATACAGGGCCAATTGAATCGCTGACACCTGATATGGCTTTGGGTGCCGAGCTGGCGATTAGCGAAGCCAATGAATCTGGTAATTTCGCTCTTGGTGCCGCTACCTCTGTTCGCGCAGATTCAACCTGTATCGATTCAGCAGCGGCCACCGCAGCAGCAGAACGTCTTGTGACTTCAGAAAAAGTAAATGCTATCATGGGCGCGGATTGCTCAGGCGTAACCACCGCTATCCTGGAAAATGTAGCTGTGCCAAATGGTGTGGTGATGATTTCACCTTCTGCTACCTCGCCAGCGCTATCTACAGTTGCGGATAATGACCTGTTCTTCAGAACCGCGCCATCAGATGCCCGTCAGGGTGCTGTGGTCGCAGAAATCCTGCAGGATAAGGGCTATAAGACAGCCGCAATGACCTATACCAACAATGATTATGGCAAGGGTCTGGCAGATGCCATCAAGAGCAATTTTGAAGCTATGGGCGGCACGATTACGATTTCAGCCGCGCATGAAGATGGCAAAGGCGATTATGGCGCAGAAGTTGCCGCACTGGCCCAGGCTGGCGGGGAAATCCTGATTGTTGCCGGATATCTGGATCAGGGTGGTAAAGGAATTATCCAGGCCTCTCTGGATGCTGATGCCTTTAGCATGTTCTATCTGCCAGATGGCATGATCGGCGATGCGCTACCAGAAGCGATTGGTCCTGGCCTGAACGGGTCAATCGGGGACGTGCCAGGTACAGATAGCCCGGGCGCCGCCAAATTTGCAGAAATGGCGACCGCAAAAGGCTTTAAGGCAGGTCCATTTGCCCCGGAAAGCTATGATGGTGCAGCCCTTATTCTGCTAGCCATGCAGGCGGCAAACTCTACCGATAGCGAAGTGTTCAAAGCCAAAGTAATGGATGTAGCCAACGCCCCTGGTGAAAAGATTTTCCCAGGTGAATTAGGCAAAGCACTAAAGCTGATTAGCGAAGGCAAGGATGTTGATTATGTTGGGGCCTCAGCTGTTGAGCTGATCGGTGCTGGCGAATCTGCTGGTAACTATGCCGAAATTGAAATCCAGGGTGGCAAGAATGTCACGGTTGGATATCGCTAGTCTGAATCGATAAAAAGGACAAAGCCCGGGTATTTGTGATGTACATCCCGGGCTTTGTTTTATCGGGCTTTGTTTTTTTGATGTAGTTTTTTATGATTACGGTCTCACATTTACATAAATCTTTTGGCGGCATCCATGCGGTTAATGACGCATCTTTGGAAATTGCAACCGGTTCTATCACGGGCTTGATCGGCCCGAACGGGGCGGGCAAAACAACCTTGTTTAATATCATTGCGGGCTTGTATAAACCAGATAGCGGAACGGTCACCCTGGATGGGGCGGATATTACCGGTCTGGCCCCGCATGAGCTGTTTCATCGCGGCTTGCTTCGTACCTTTCAAATCGCGCATGAATTCTCCACATTGACGGTTCGGGATAATTTGAAAATGGTGGCGGCGAACCAGTCTGGCGAGCGGCTGCTGGACGCATGGTTTCGTGCTGGCAAGGTGCGCGCCGAAGAAGAAAGACTGTCAGATAAAGCAGAAGAAGTGATCAAATTTCTGCAGCTTGACGCCGTAGCAGATGAGTTGGCCGGGCGGTTATCTGGCGGGCAGAAAAAGCTGCTAGAGCTTGGTCGCACGATGATGGTTGATGCAAAAATAGTGTTTCTCGATGAAGTTGGCGCCGGGGTAAACCGCACCCTGCTTGGGCATATTGGCGATGCTATCCTGCGCCTGAATGAAGAGAAAAATTACACTTTTTGCATGATCGAGCATGATATGGAATTTATCAGCAGATTATGTGACCCGGTTATTGTTATGGCTGAAGGATCGGTACTGGCCACAGGTAGTGCTGCCGAAATCCGCAAAAATGAAGAAGTAATCGAAGCCTATCTGGGGACTGGGCTGAAGAACCAGGCGAAGGGAGCATAAATGGCCTATTTGTCTGGTGAAAATATGACCGGCGGTTATGGCGATGCCGATATTTTGCATGACTGCAGTATCAGCGTTGAAAAGGGCGAAATCGCGGTGGTGGTTGGGCCAAATGGCGCCGGCAAATCAACCGCGATGAAAGCGGTCTTTGGGATGCTGAAACTGCGATCTGGCAATGTGACGCTGGATGGTGAGGATATTACCGCGCTGATGCCACAGGAACGGGTGCTGAAGGGGATGGGTTTTGTGCCGCAGACACAAAATGTTTTCCCCGGCCTTACCGTGCTGGAAAATCTGGAAATGGGCGCCTTTATTCGCAAGGATGATATCTCGCAAACGCTAGAGCAAATTTTTGACCTTTTCCCTATCCTGGCCGAAAAGGCAGAACAGCCCGCAGGCGAGCTATCTGGCGGCCAGCGCCAGCAGGTTGCGGTAGGGCGGGCGCTGATGACGCAGCCAAAGGTGTTGATGCTGGATGAGCCAACTGCCGGTGTATCGCCGATTGTGATGGATGAGCTGTTTGATCGTATCATTGAGGTAGCGCGCACCGGCATTGCTATCTTGATGGTAGAGCAAAATGCCAAACAGGCCCTATCTATCGCGGACAAAGGATTTGTGCTGGTACAGGGGCGTAACCGCTATACCGATACAGGTGCCGCCCTGTTGGCAGATAAAGATGTACGCAAAGCGTTTCTAGGAGGATAGCCAGCATGACAGATATCCTGAATGCCTTTGTATTGCTCGCGAATTTTGTTGTGATACCTGGTCTTGCTTATGGCAGCCAGCTTGCGCTGGGCGCGCTGGGTGTCACTATGGTCTATTCAGTGCTGCGCTTTTCCAATTTTGCGCATGGCGAGCTGATGTCTTTTGGGGCGATGATATGTGTGCTGCTGACCTGGTGGATGAAATCTGCTGGTATCAGCTTTGGGGTGTTTCCGACCGCGTTGCTGGCGCTACCAATAGCGATTATCGCCACTATCGGGCTAGCGCTGGCAACAGACAAGCTGGTCTTTTCCTATTATCGGCGCAAGCGTGCCGAGACAGTTACCTATCTGATTGTATCGGTTGGGGTGATGTTTTTTACGGGTGGGCTTATCCGCTTTATTATCGGGCCGGATGACCGGGTGTTTACAGATGGCGAGCGATTTTTGCTAAAGGCCCGCACCTTTAAAGAAGTGACTGGGCTAAGCGAGGGGCTGGCGATAAAGACCAGTCAGGGCGTAACCATTGTCCTGGCCTTTATTGTGGTGGCATTGCTGTTCTGGTTTTTGAACCGTACCAAAACAGGTAAATCCATGCGCGCCTATTCCGACAATGAAGATTTGGCGCTGCTATCTGGCATTAATCCGGAACGGGTGGTGATGATTACCTGGATGATTACCGGGGTATTGGCCGCTTTGGCTGGCACCTTATACGGGTTGGATAAGAGCTATAAGCCTTTTACCTATCTGTCTTTATTATTGCCTATCTTTGCATCGGCAATTGTTGGCGGTGTTGGCAGTCCAATAGGCGCTATTGCTGGCGGATATGTGATTGCCTTTTCTGAATTGCTGGTCACCTTTGCCTATAAAAAGGTGATCAGCTATTTGACCTTTGAGCGGCTGGTACCAGAAGGGTTAGTCCAGCTTTTATCAACAGATTATAAAATCGCTGTCTCTTTTGTGATTTTGTTAATTGTTTTATTGATCAAGCCAACCGGGCTGTTTTCTGGAAAAACGATTTAGCTAGAAGGCTGAAACAAGTGGAACAGGTACCATGAATATGCCATCTGATGATGCAAAGAAACGACAGGAACGCAATCTGACGCTGTTTGGCGTGCTGGCTGTTTTATTTGTGTTTGTGGGTATGGCACAAAGCTGGAATGTATCGCTGGCTATCCTGAATCTATGCCTGATATCTGCGATTATGACATTGGGTGTAAATATACAATGGGGATATGCCGGAATTGTGAATTTCGGGGTGATGGGGTTTGCCGCGCTAGGCGGGCTGGCAGGGGTGCTGGTATCGATGCCGCCTGTTAGCGCAGGCTGGCAGGCTGGCGGTATAGAATTGCTGCTGGGTGGCCTGATTATTCTGATTACCATTGTGTTGGCGGTTTTTATCGCCAGCCATACCCAGCATCTAGGGCGATGGCGGTTCTGGTTGATTGTTGGCGTCAGCTTGTGTGGATATTTCTTTCTGCGGATGCTGGTTGATCCAGCTATTGAGGCGATTGAATCGATTAATCCCGCCAAGGCAGGGCATATTGGCGGTCTGGGCTTGCCGATTTTAGTGTCCTGGGTTGTGGGCGGCATTTTTGCTGCTGGGGCTGCGTATGTTATCGGCAAAGCCTCGCTTGGTTTGCGCTCGGACTATCTGGCGATTGCGACGCTGGGCATATCTGAAATTGTGGTCTATGTGCTGAAGAATGAAGACTGGCTAGCGCGCGGCGTCAAAAATGTAAATGGTTTGCCGCGTCCAGTGCCGTATGAGGTGGATTTGCAAACCCAGCCCTGGCTAATCGATATGGCGGCTACATTGGGAACAGATAGTGCCGAGCTTTCCTCTATTGTCGTCAAGCTTTGTTATGCAGGCTTGTTTATTATCGTGCTGGCAATTTTATTCTGGCTATTTGAAATCGCGTTGCGCTCTCCCTGGGGGCGGATGATGCGGGCTATCCGCGATAATGAGGTCGCAGCAAATGCGATGGGCAAGGATGTGAAAGCAAAACATTTACAGGTATTTGTGTTGGGATCGGCGGTTATCGGGGTAGCTGGCGCGATGCTTACAACCCTGGATGGCCAGTTCACCCCGGCATCCTATCTGCCGCTTCGCTTTACCTTTTTAATTTGGATTATGGTCATTGTGGGCGGCTCTGGAAATAATTTTGGCTCTGTTTTGGGTGGCTTTGTTATCTGGTTTTTCTGGGTAGAGAGCGAGCCACTTGGCTTGTGGCTGATGGATGTGATCACCCTTCCCCTGGATGCAGGCAATCCCTTGCGCATACATCTTCTGGAAAGTGCCGCTCATATGCGGCTGATGACAATGGGATTGTTGATGTTGCTTATGTTGCGCTTTGCCCCGCAGGGGTTGATCCCCGAAATCAAGAGATAAACATATCCCCTTTTTAAAAAAAATCAGGAGACATAAAATGACCACTGCACATCAGAATAAGGCGGTTGGGTTTATTGGGCTGGGCAATGTTGGGGCTAAACTGGCTGGCTCGCTTCTCCGAAATGGGGCAGATTTAACCATTCGTGATCTGGATAAATCTGCTGCCGCACCTTTGCTAGAGGCTGGGGCTAAATGGGCAGACAGCCCGGCGGCGATGGCCAAATCCTGTGATATTTTGATAACCTGTTTGCCCTCGCCCTCTATCACCGCCCAGGTGCTGGAAGCTGAAGATGGTCTGCTGGCTGGATTTAGTGCAGGCAAAATCTGGGCAGAGATGAGCACAACAGATGAGACCGAAATTCACCGGCTAGCGGCAAAAATCTCCGCGTTAGGCGGGCGGTCTGTAGATTGTCCGGTTTCAGGGGGGTGCCACCGTGCCGCTACGGGCAATATCTCTATTTTTGCGGGCTGCGAGCGTGATGTATTTGATTCTATGCTGCCTTATCTTACCATGATGGGCAGGCGTATTTTGCATACTGGCCAGCTAGGCTCTGCGACGATCCTGAAGGTGGTCACAAATTATCTGGCAACGGCTAATCTGGTGTCGGTTGCCGAAGCCTTGTCCACCTGTCAGGCGGCGGGGATGGATTTGCGTACCAGCTATGAGGCGATTGCGATGTCCAGCGGTACCAGTTTTGTGCATGAAACCGAAGGGCAGGTAATTTTAAATGGCAGCCGCGATATTAATTTCACTATGGATTTGGTGCTAAAGGATATCAGCCTGTTTCAGGATGTAGCCACCCGTTCTGGACTGCAGCTAGAGGTTGCGCCGCTGCTGGTAGAGATATTCAAAGATGGCATTGCCAAATATGGTCCGCGCGAGTTTTCACCCAACATTATCCGCCGTCTGGAAGATGCACATAATCTGGATGTGCAGGCAGATGGCTTTCCGGATGAGATCAAAGATGATGAGCCGGAATCGCCTGGCTATGAAGTAAATATTTAAGAATTGCTGAAGGTTTTGTACCCGTTTTAGCACTCAAAAGTTAACCATGTTAAGCTGGACACGTTAAGATTGTCCGAAAGATCGCGGTTCTTATCTTAACATGTGATTTTAATAACATGGACAAAGCTGGCCTTATGCTGTCTTTGGACCATTGGGTGGATTAAATGACCGCAACGCTTGAAATGAAACGTCGTGCCTGCAGATATCTGTCAGGCGTGGTTCTGTTTTTATCCCTTACTACCAGCCTTTTTATATCTGCAGCAAAAGCTGAAAATAGGGTGCGGCCCTCAGCCTTTATCAGAGGCTGGATATGCGCACCGAAATATAGCTATTGCTAGCAGCTTTTCCAGATTGTTCCGGCGGTTTTGAAGACATGGGGCACATTGTGCCTCAATTAATAAATTACTAAGTAATATTTTCTTGTCTTTCTTACCCATTTACAGCTTTTTGTATATTTACCGTTGCTGCCAGGGCAATTGGTGATATTTCCAGCCATTTAGATGACCACGATGACTATGGCTATCCAAATCACCTTCGAATCCTTCAGCTACATTACAGACATTTTCATACCCATTTTCGATAAGGGTCATGCAGGCCGCAGCAGAACGTACCCCGGAACGGCAAATCACATAAATTTGCGTATCTTTGCTGGCATGTTCCTGACATTGGGCGGCAAAATTAGCATTTTGCTGGCCTGTGATATCTACCCATTCAATCAGGGCTAGCTGGCCTTTTGTCTGGCTGAGGTCGGGGATGCCGACATATACCCATTCGGCACGGGTCCGGCAATCAATCAGCAGGCTATTTTCTGTGTCAGCGAGCGCGCGATACACGTCATCTGGCGTCAACTCTTTAAACATTCTTGCTCCTGGCTTTTACATAAGATGCTTTTAAAAGGAAGGAAGTTACCCTAGAATGTCATAATTCGAATTAAACGGAAAGTCAGGAGATGAGGTATGTTTAACGCGCTGGTACTTGAACAGGATGATGCAGGCAAAACCTATTCTGAAATTCGTCAGCTAGATAATGATTTTCTGGACACGCAAGGCGAGGTTCTGGTCGCAGTAGAATATGCCGGTGTAAATTATAAAGATGGATTATGCATCAATGGTTTGGGCAGATTGATCCGTGATTTTCCGCGTATTCCGGGCGTTGAATTTTCTGGTGAGGTCATAGACAGTCAAGACCCGCGCTATCAGCCTGGAGACAAGGTCATTGCAACCGGCTGGCGCATTGGCGAGATAAGCCATGGCGGCTATGCAGAACGGGCCCGTATCAAAGCAGACCATTTGGTTGCTGTGCCAACAGGAATGACCACGCGCCAGGCGATGATCCTTGGCACGCCTGGCCTTACCGCAATGTTTGCCTTGCAAGGGCTGGAAGCGCATGGCCTGGCCCCCACTACTGGTAGTGAGGAAGGGCGCGAGGTTCTGGTTACTGGTGCGGCTGGCGGTGTGGGCTCGGTCTCTGTTGCTTTGCTTTCAGCCCTTGGCTACCGCGTGGCGGCGGTGACCGGACGGATAGAACAATCAGGAGATTTCCTGCGCGAGATGGGCGCAGATAATCTTGTTGCCCGTGCAGAACTGGCAGAAGCGTCATCAAAGCCGCTGGAGAGTGAGCGTTGGGCCGCCTGTATTGATAATGTGGGAGGCCAGATGCTGGCGCGTGTTCTGGGCCAGATATGCTATGGCGGATCGGTAGCGGCTATTGGTAATGCAGGGGGGATTGACCTGCCCGCTAATGTGCTGCCTTTCTTGTTGCGTGGGATAAATTTGCTAGGCATTGATTCGGTCTTCCAACCTTATGATCGCAGGGTTAGCGCATGGCAGCGGCTGGCAGATCAATTTCCAATGGAAAAACTGGAAACAATCGTCACTGAAATCAACCTGGAGTCGCTTGAGAAAACAAGTAAAGCGATATTGAAAGGAGAGATACAGGGACGGTGTCTTGTCTGTCTATAAGAGCTGA
>JBMHCK010000086.1:0-5853 GCA_049889955.1 Puniceispirillaceae bacterium (SeqCode) | reverse complement strand
GTCCTTCAAAATCAGATGGCGGGTTCATCTTGCCTTGCCTCACTAACTGCCAGTCTATTTATTTTATAAGTCTATTTATTTTATGGGCCTGTTTATTGCCACTATGGTTATATCAGCCTACCATCAAAACACAGGGTAGATATCTAACATAAGAGATGAGATATGAACGGGCTAGTAGATAAAATTCTGGTAGATAAATTTCTGGTGGATAAGCACAGCTACAGCGGCACGGTGATGGTAACCGGTGCGGGGGGCTGTATCGGGGCCTGGGTAGTAGCCATTCTCAGCGCTTCCGGTGTGCCTGTGGTGGCGCTGGATTTATCCGAAGATAGGC
Organism: Puniceispirillaceae bacterium (SeqCode); assembly: GCA_049889955.1. Taxonomy (GTDB): domain Bacteria; phylum Pseudomonadota; class Alphaproteobacteria; order Puniceispirillales; family Puniceispirillaceae; genus JADHLI01. The sequence goes on along the minus strand of JBMHCK010000086.1, from coordinate 5,519 downwards.
GCCGTGCGGCTTTGCTGATGGGAGAGGATGGCGCTAACGCGCTGGATTGGGTGGCTACAGATATTACTGATTTCACGGCATTAAAGACGGTGGCGGAACGCTATGATGCGAAAGCAATTATCCATCTTGCGGGTCTGCAGGTGCCTTTTTGTGCAGCTAATCCGGCACTTGGGGCGCGGGTGAATGTTGAGGGTACGATTAATATCCTGCAGCTTGCGCGCGAGATGGGCATAAAACGTACCGCCTATGCCTCATCTATCGCGTCGCTGGCGCTGCCACCGGGCGGGCCGTATAAAGAAACACTCTATGGCGCGTATAAGCTGGCAAATGAACATAGCGCGTTTGTCTATTGGTCTGACTGGCAGGTGCCATCTATCGGGCTGCGTCCAAATGTTGTGTATGGGCTGGGGCGTGATCAGGGGATGAGTTCGAAAAATACCACAGCTATACATGCTGCTGTAGCTGGCAGCCCCTATATTATTCCCTATAGCGGCGCCTATAGCTGGCTTTACGCTGGAGAGGCCGCAGCGGCATTTATCGCGGCAGCAAGCTTTGAGCCAGAAGGCGCATCTGTATTTGATCTTAATGGCCGGTGTGAGCGGCTGGAAGATGGGTTGGCGATTGTAAAAGAGATGGCGCCAGATGCGGAAATTTCGTGTGACGGGCCAGAATTTCCTTTTCCTGCAGATTTGGATGAACAGGCTTTGCGTGATTTTGTGCCAGATTATCCCTCAATCTCGCTACGCGAAGGGGTGGTGGATACCTTTAATGGATTTGCCGCGCTGAAAGCCGCAGGCAGACTGCCTGACCTGCCAGAATAGAGGCGTTATAAATCTGTATAAATCTGGATAAGTTACGGATAAATCGTGTGTAATTATCAGGCTACTTTGGCCTGATACCGCTTGAGATTATCGGGCGAACAGTTTCTTTAAAATCTTTTTCTGGCTTTGTTTGAATTGGCATGAAAATTGGATTGATAGGCGCATCTGTCCATCTATTAAAGGCGCGCTTTATCATGAATAAAAAAGACCAGAAAGAAATTCTAGAAATATGGCAGGTACTTGGTCTTTCATTGATGTATATCACTGGCGACAAAGAAGAGTTCTTCAGAACCGTTAAAGAAGAGCTAGGCTATCAATGGGATGGCGAGGGATGGCGCAAGGTCATGCAGGTACATTAAACATGGCTCCCTTGCGCCAGCTATCATGGCTGATAGGGGACCAATGGCCGGCCTGATTTCTGCCAGCCATAAATGCCATCTTCCAGATAGGATACATTCTCAAAGCCAAGCTGTTTGACCATGGCATTACCGAGATAGGCTGCGGCCTCACCATCTTCATCATAGAGAATAAAGGGTGTTTCCAGCGCCTTGATAAGTTCTGCAAATTTGCGCTGAAATTGTGGGTGAAGCTGGCCAGAGCTGCCAAAGGCAGTAAGCATTTCTGCGCCTTCAATCACCCCTGTTTTTGCCCGCGCATCTTTATTGCGGATATCGATGACCACCTGATTTTCGTCACGGGCTTTTGCCAGCGCTTCTGGGCCTATTGCGCTAAGGTTAGGCGGCCATCTGATAGCGATTAATTCTATATCAAAGGTCAGGGTTGCCCCGGGCGGAATAATATTGCCAGCCCCGCGCAGCCCATAGCCCAATTCCGGCGGAATAACCAGCTGGCGTTTCTCGCCAACTTCCATGCCCAAAATACCTTTATCCCAGCCTTCAATGACTTCGCCAGCGCCAAGGGTAAAGGTGAAGGGTGTCCCGCGCTCACGGGAATCATCAAATACCGTGCCATCGCTAAGCCGTCCTTGATAATGCACTTTTGCGCGCATGCCCTGTTCTACGGCAATCCCGCCGCCAGGGCTGAGGGTGCGAATTTCCAGATCAGCAGCAAAGCTGGCCGCAGGAATCCAGAATAAGGCGGCCAACCCGCATAGCAGATACAGCGTGGCCTGGTAGATGCTATAAAGCAGGCGGAACCTGAGAAGCGGGCAAAAAATATAAAGCATAATGATATCCTTATCGATTGCGCCCGAAAAAGAGCGCGAATAAAACAATTTTGCGATGCCTATCCACCCTTAACACCTTGCGTATTTACATATAACGCATAGATAGACTGACTAGCGGCCATGAACAGGCGGTTACGCTGAACTCCGCCAAAACAAACATTTGCACAACGCTCAGGCAGCACGATACGGCCAATCGCCTTACCTTTGGGGTTAAAGACCATAACCCCGTCCAGCGCTTCGTTGCCCATGCCCCAACCACACCATAAATTACCATGAATGTCGCATCGCATCCCGTCCGGGGTGCCGCCCTTGCCAGCATCTATATGTACGCGGCGGCTGTCTTTTTTGATATGCTGCCCATCTGCAGACATATCATAAGCCAGAATAGTACGGTTCGGTGTTGATCGGCTGGCAACAACATATAAAATGCGCTCATCTGGGGAAAAGCACAAGCCGTTCGGCCCATCTATATCATCTGCCATCACGCGCAGCTCGCCACTATCCGGGTCCAGCCGATACAGCGCCGGGGTGTTTTCGCTAGGCTGCTGCAGCCCCTCATAATTGCCCAAAATGCCGAAAACCGGATCGGTAAACCAGATAGAGCCATCCGATTTCACAATCACATCATTTGGCGAGTTTAGCGGGCGGCTTTGATAGCTATCTGCCAGCACTTTTATCGTGCCATCATATTCGGTGCGGGTCAGGCGGCGGCCATGCTCGCAACTTACCAGCCTGCCTTGCCGGTCACGGGTATGGCCATTGGCAAAATTGGACGGCTTGCGAAACACAGACACGGTGCCTGTCTCTTCTTCCCATTTCAATATTTGCTGATTGGGAATATCGCTCCACAGCAAATAGCGGCCATCACCAAAATAAACCGGTCCCTCCGCCCATCGGCAACCGGTATAAAGCCGTTCTATCGCCGCAGAAAAAATAGTCAGCCCGTCAAATTCAGGATCAAGGCTGATTACATCCGGGTCTGGATAGCGCGGATAGGGGCGCCAGCCTGCTGTTTTGGGCGTTTTATCAGACATACTACTTTTCCTTTAGCTAATAATCCGGGTAATCATAGCATAAATTAGCGGGCGCGTTGATTAAAACGTCGTCCGACCAGCGCCGAGGCAATATTGGTCTTTTGGACATCTATGGCCCCGCCAGCGATTCCCCATCCCCATGCATCGCGCATTTTCTGCTCCATTGGATAGGCGGTGGAATAGCCATAGCCGCCAAGTAATTGCAAGGCGGCTCCGGTTACCTCTCTTGTGATCTCGTTTGCATAGCATTTTGCAATAGAGCTATCGGCGATGCTAGGCAGGCCGCTTTGGGCGTTTACCACTGCCCGATAGAGCAGCATGCGGGCCGCGTCCAGCTTCATTTTCATTTCTGCCAGGCTTAACTGTACAGCCTGAAAATCTACCAGCGGCTTGCCAAATTGCTGGCGTTCTTGAACATAGGCTAGCGCATAATCAAAGGCAGACTGGGCGCAAGCAAGGCTCATTGTGGTGTTGCCGCACCGCTCCAGGTCAAAGGCCTCCATCAATTTTTTAAACCCGCCTGCCGGCACCACAATATTGGCCGCTGGAATTTCCACCGCATCAAAAAACATATCCGCGCTTGGGATGCCGCGAAAGCCCATATGCTGTTCTGCGGCACCAAAGCTAAAGCCTTGTATATCTTTTTCTATCAGCACCGCGCCAATCCCCTTGGCTCCCGGCGCGTCTGACATCCGGCAATAGACAAGATAGGCATCGGCATGGCCACCCCCTGAACACCAGCGTTTGGTTCCGTTAACAATCACCTTGTCACCTTGCTGGGTGGCCTTTGTTGTAAGGTCGGTTAGTGCGGTTCCGGCCTGTGGCTCGGACATGGAAACCGCCACTACCATATCCCCGCTACAGATTTGTGGCAGGATTCTTCTGCGTAATTCTTCCGGGGCGAAATGGGCGATGGCCAGGGCTGGTCCAAAACTGCTTTCAAAGACAGGAAAGGCGATTGCACAGGATATTTTTGCTAGCTCTTCTAATGCCAGCACCGCCTCCAGATGGCCCATTCCCGCCCCGCCATATTCAGCTGGCAGATTGATGCCCATCAAGCCTAGCTCGGCATAGCGTTTTAACAGGCTACGCGGCGGCGGGCTATGGTTTGCTTCTATCGTTTTGGCCAGTTCTGGCAATTCTGCTGCGGCAAATTTTCGGGTCGTATCGATAAGTGCCTGTTGCTCGGCCGATAGTGAGAAATCCATAAATTCAAATCCCCTTTACGCATTCTTAAACAAGCCTAGGCAAGTTTGCCCAGCTTTAGCAAGCCTTTGCATTTGTCAAAAACCTGTTAGGCTTTATCTAGCGTTAGGATGCTTTCTATAAAAAAACAAAGGCAGTGATATGGCAATCTCCCCTTCTGATCCCTCAGCCCTAGCCGGCGTAAAAGTTCTTGATCTAAGTCGTATTCTGGCTGGGCCTTCTGCTACCCAGATGCTGGCAGATTTAGGCGCGGATGTGGTGAAAGTTGAAAACCCCATGGGCGGTGATGATACGCGCAGTTGGGGCCCACCCTTTATCGAAGATGATAAAGGCGTGCGAAGCGAGGCCGCCTATTTTGCCTGTTGTAATCGCAATAAGCGCTCTGTCAGTCTGGATTTCACGACCGAGGAAGGGGCACAATCTGCGCGCGCATTGGCTAGCAAAGCAGATATTCTTGTAGAAAATTTCAAGCCTGGCGGCCTGCAGAAATATGGGCTGGATTATGAAAGCCTGAAAGCGCTTAATCCGGGTTTGATTTATTGTTCTATCACCGGTTTTGGTCAAAGCGGGCCTTATGCAAATCGCCCTGGATATGATTTTCTGATTCAAGGGATGGGCGGGTTGATGAGCATAACTGGCCAGCCAGATGGTAGCCCGGGCGCCGAGCCGGTAAAAGTAGGTGTGGCGATTTGCGATCTGTTTACTGGCTTGAATGCGGTTAGCGCAATATTGGCCGCCCTTTATTACCGAACCCATTCAGGGGAAGGCCAGCATATTGATTGTGCGCTACTGGATTGTCAGGTAGCGATGCTGGCAAACCAGTCGTCAAACTGGCTGAATTGCGGGATCACGCCCCAGCGTATGGGGAATAATCATCCCAGTATTGTCCCCTATCGTGTATTTGCCGTTGCAGATGGGCATGTGATTATCAATTGCGGCAATGATGGCCAGTTTAGCCGGCTTTGTGCGGTGCTTAATGTTCCGGAAATGGCAGAAGATGCACGATTTAAAACTAATGAAGCCAGATGTGACAACCGCGCGTTAACGGATCAAACGATTGCTGATTTGCTGACATCTTATGAAAAACAGGCGCTGATTTCCTTGCTGGAAGAAGCAAATGTACCTTGCGGGCCGATAAATGATATTCCGGCAATTTTTGCAGATCCCCATCTGCAACATCGCCAGATGGAAGTTGAATTGGAACGCGGGGATGGTACTGCCTTTAAAGGGGTAGCCTATCCACCAAAATTATCTAAAACCCCTGCCAGATAT
>JBMHCK010000085.1:0-4840 GCA_049889955.1 Puniceispirillaceae bacterium (SeqCode) | reverse complement strand
ATAGGCCCTCTTCGACAAGCCCCTGTTCTATCTGACGAAGCTCTTTCCTGATAGCTCTTCCGGCAGCAGAATTCGTGCGCTGTTTCTCAAGCTTCTCTTTTGTATATTTGCCATGGCGCAAGTTTGCCTGCGAAATACGCTCTCGGCCTTCCGAAGTCTTTGCACCAGTACTAGCACCACCATGTAGTCTGCAACGACCATTCTTATTGTTTGCAGGACGCTTGCAGCCCATCCCCCGACGGGTCTTTGCACCACACCGTTGGCCTGGCCAATCAGATCCAAAACGCCATTCTATCCCGATAGTCACATTGTCTTTTGTAAGCATAAATCTCACCCCTTCTATAGGGTATTATTATACCATGGAATAGGGCTTCCATCGAGGCAGGCAGAACCAATAGGTAACCGCAAACTGTTACTGTAAGTGCATCCACTTAGAATCCTTAGCCTCTCAACTCTTCGACCTTAATTCTGAACCAAATGAGTTAAATGATTTGGGTGCTACCCTGAGTACGAGGCTGTTCGTTCGTCAATAAAGTCACTTCTCCCCATCGTCCATGCCAATCTTAACATTGAGAACGACCTGCTTTTTATGTTGCTGAATCCATTCCATGGCCTTTTCTAAAGCAGGTATCAGTTCGTCTCCTTTTTCCACCCGATACACTGCGCATCCTGCAGCTTCTGCAATTGCTGCATAATCAGGGTTTGGGGCAAATGGAACCATCGGCACATGATTGGCTTTAGCCGCTTTTCCTGAGGGGTAAATATCAAGTGTTGAAATGCGCACAGCATCATAAGACCCATTATCCAAAATAATCGTCAATAGCGGTAAATCTTGTGCCTCTGCCGCCTGATGACAGGCAATGGGATTAGCAAAGACATAAGAGCCATCACCTACAACACAGGCGACCAGTCTTTCCTTGTCAGCCAATTGGAAACCCAGCGCTGCCGGCAGCGCCCACCCTAAACCACCTGCTTGTGTGTTGCCGAACCAACGATTTGGTCCTTTGACATCATACAATGCTAATGGGCCTGCACGTTCGGCAAATATTACCCCATCACCGATGACTTCTGATACGCATTTTGCCACAAACGGCTTATTGAGAACATCACCCTGACCAGCCGCTGCCTTACCTTGTATTTTTGAGCGGAAAGCTAGATGCCTCTGTTTGATCTCGCTTGCGCGCTTTGCATTTGATTTCGCTGGCAATGCTGCTTTTAGAGTTTCAAGTCCTGCAACTGTATTGCATTGAATATGTGTTGTTCCTTCATACCCTCTGACAGGAATACGGCCAAATAGGGGGTCTGGCCCCAAATGGATAATTTTTGCGCCATCAGCAGGCTTTACTTTAGAGGCAATCCACGCAACAGGTGCATCGACGACAAGCATAACATCAGCATGAGGGAGATGCGAGGCAATTTGACCTCCAATATTTAAGTCAAAATCGGTAGCTAACAGATTACGTGTTACAAAAACTTCGCTAACTGCAATACTATTTTCTTGTGCAATTTGTGTGATAAGTGCGCCCACTTGTCCTTCTGTATCACCGCGAGAGCAAATGATGAGAGGATTTTTTGCGCCTGATAATTCATCAGCCAACACCCTTATTGTATTGGGATCAGGATAGGGTTTTGTGGGAACAGATTGTGATGTTTGACTTGGTATGTCAGCCATTTCACAGAGTGGTTCTCTTGGCAGTGAAAGATATACAGCGCCGGCTGGTTCCTGACGGGCAATCGCACAACCCCTATCCACCAAAGCAGAAATTGTGTTACCATAGCGCAGCTCATAATCCCACTTTACTGTTTCACGCACGATGCCTGATTGGTCAAACATCTCCTGACCATATTGGATTGGCGTATGCCGGCTGCCCTCTCGATCCCCTTCTGTAAGGGGGTTGCGACCAGACATCATAAATATTGGCACATCATCGCTATGCGCGTTAATTAATGCCATAGAGGCATTAGCAAGGCCGACATTGACGTGCACCGCAGCAGCCTGCATCAGTCCTGTCGCCAGATAATAACCATGTGCCATTGTCACAACAACATGTTCATGCATCGCCATAATAGGCTCTGGGAAATTATCTTTTTCTGAAGACGCATAGCTTTCAATGATAGGAGCGAAATCAGAGCCCGGGTTCATAAACAGCTTATCCACGCGATTCAGCTTTAAAGTACGCAGAAGGGCTTCACCGGCAACGATTTGTCTTGCTGATTTACTCATTATCAAAGATCCGTGCTGTAATGGTTTGAGGCAAAGAGCTAAATTCTAGCGAGTTTCGTCCCCCTTGCTCTCCTATGCCAGATAAGCCTGCGCCAGATAGCGGGCTCATCAAATCACGTATCTGCCAGCTATTGATCCACGCATGCCCTGCTCTGATTTGTGGGGCAACGCGATGCGCTCTGCTCATATTCTGTGTCCAAATGCTTGTGGCAAGACCATAATCTGTGTCATTAGCGAGCGCGATAACCTCATCTTCTTCCTCAAAAGGGGTCACATGTAGGACAGGGCCAAATACTTCTTTTTTCACGAAAGTGGCATCTTCGCGCAGGCCAACGGCAACAGATGGCTGAATAAAGGCGCCCTTGTCCCTTTCATCATTGAATTGCGGGATGCCGCCGCCAGCAGTAAACTCACCGCCCTCTTGGATAACACTATCCAGTAATGAGGTGACTTTTTCTCTGTGTGAGCGGCTGATAAGAGGGCCTATATTAAAGCCATTATGATTTGGTTCACCAATCACAATCTCATTGGCTACCTTTGAAATTTTATCAACAAATTCATCAAAACGACTGCGATGAACATAAGTGCGTTCTGTGCAAAAACAAATCTGCCCGCAATTGAAAAAGGCAGAACGGCGTACCCCTTCAAGAACATGTTCCATCTGAGCATCTTCAAAAATAAGAGCAGGGTTTTTACCGCCTAATTCTAATGAGACTTCGCGCAAGCCAGTGGCCGCCACCTTCATAATGGCTGCCCCTGTACTGCTCTCCCCTGTAAAGGTGATGGCATCAACTTTTGGATGCGTGGTCAGGAACTCGCCTGCTGAATTCTGACCAAAGCCATGTATCAAAGAAAAGGCGCCATCTGGAACATCTGAAGAGGCGATGACTTCTGCTAAAATTGTGGCAGATGAGGGTGAATCTTCTGAGGGCTTCAAAATAGCAGCATTACCCATTACAAGCGCAGGGCCAACTTTCATTGCTGCCATAAGTAATGGGACATTCCATGGGCAAATACAGGCAATCACACCTTTGGGGCGGCGCGTTGTGTACCACAGCCCCTGAAACCCTAACTCGCCTGAGAATGTAGAGGAGCGGCTCTCTAGCCCAATAGCCATATCAGCATAAGCCTTAAACAACCGCGCGGCTCTCGCCCCATCAAATGTAGAGGCTTGCCAGTAGCTCCGTCCCGTATCAGCCATATCTGCGGCAATCAAATCATCAACACGACTAAGCAATTTATCTGCAAAATCATAGATAGCGGCAAGACGCTGTCGCATCGGGAGCGCACCCCATAATTGGGCTTGACTGCCAATAGAAACATTATGGCCTGCTGTTACAGCCTCATCAACCATGTCAGACGTAGATTCATGAACCTCTGCAACAAGACTTCCATCAAACGGACTTGTTTTGGCAAAAACCTTATCAGAGCTTTGCCAATGACCTGCGATGTAATTTTGAAGCTGTTTTGTCATCTTAACTCTTCTCTTAAGCAAACCATTTAGGCCATGGACCTTGTTCAACAGCCTCCAGCATGGCCTGTGCAAACAACCCCATCATTTTTTGCTTGTCTTCCTGTACATCGGGTTCATGCCAGAGATTTCGTGTTTCATTTGGGTCGGAGGAACGATGATAAAGCTCACCTTCCTGGCCACCTTTATAAATGCTAAGCCTATATTCATCGGTAATCAGGTATCGCATTACAGGGCGCTTATCAAAGCCCGGATATACTTTATTTTCCTCATGCTCAATCAGTACGTAGTCACGACCATCTGCACTATCTGTAATCTGGCTCAAAAATGATTGACCCTGCATAGCGTAATACGGTTTGACGCCACACCGCTCCAGAATTGTTGGCGCTATATCCAATGATGCCGCAAGTGAATCTCTTGTGCCAGTGCAAGTGCCATCTGGCTCCACCCAGATAAAAGGGACACGGTTCACTGAATCATGTCCGAATGGCCCTTTTAGCAGAAGGGAGAATGTTCCCATATAATCACCATGATCAGAGTTAAAGATGATAATGGTATTATCCGCCTGACCTGTTTCTTCAAGCGTCTGGATGATTTCACCAATCGCATCATCTATCATTGTGATCATACCCGCTGTGAGGGCCATTGCCTCTTGCAAGTCACGTTTTGGTGCCATGAAGGGTTGCTCTTTATTCGCAGGCAATACCCCCTTATCCATGCGGCGCTTCCATTCTGACAATTGTGGTGGGGGGTTTTGATGTGCCTCAAATGGCAAATCAACCTCAAAATCATCAGGATCATACATGTTCCAATATTTACCAGGCGGAGTAAACGGGTGATGCGGGTCTGGAAATGAAACAAAGCTGAAAAATGGCTTCTCAGAGTTTGCCGCATCTTTCAGATAGGCCTTTGCTTCTTCTTTTATGTAAGAAGTAGGATATAGCTCTTCTGGTATCGGCGTTCTGAAAGCTTGTATATTTTGATAATTATGTGGCAGCTGATTTTTTCTATCACGCAAATCCTGCCAATCATCACGCTTGTTTTTTAACCATTGCAGATAATGCCCGCCGCATTGATCTGAATGTCCTGTTGCCATGCGCACATGCTCAAACCCGTAATAGGGATTTGGAAAGTTGGCTAGTCTT
>JBMHCK010000084.1:0-2571 GCA_049889955.1 Puniceispirillaceae bacterium (SeqCode) | reverse complement strand
AGGGGGCCTTTTCGGCGGAGGGTAGTTAAAACCAGTCTTTCGTTATGTTCTCTGATGCCTGTTTGGTTTGAAGAGATATATAAGGGCGGGCTAGCTGATGCCTTAGTCTCATCTGAAAAATTCATTGCCCACACGTCCCTTTGTCCCAGTTATGTAAGTCTCAAATAAAATGCTATTTTCGTCAATAAATAAATCTCAGAGATTTATTTATTGACTCTTCGCATCTGTTTACGCTTTAGTTTGTTTAGTAACACGCTTTTAATGGGGTGTTGATAAAAATATATAACCTTATGGGAGGTCTCTATGATTAAGAAACTCGCCTTAGCTACGGCTGTGCTATTGGCATCATCTGCGTCATCTTTCGCAGATGGTCACAGCACAACAGTCTGTTTGATCACTAAAACAGATACAAACCCATTCTTTGTCAAAATGCGTGAAGGCGCATCGGCAAAAGCAAAAGAGTTGGGTATGACCCTTAAGTCTTTTGCAGGTAAAATTGACGGCGACCATGAAACTCAGGTGCAGGCGATTGAAACATGTATCCTCGATGGTGCGAAAGGTATTCTGCTGACAGCTTCGGATACATCTTCTATCGTGCCTGCAGTAAAACAAGCACGCGATGCGGGTCTTCTCGTGATTGCCCTAGATACACCACTGTCACCAATTGATGCTGCTGATGCCACCTTTGCCACAGATAACTTCCTTGCTGGAGAGCTGATCGGTAAGTGGGCTGCAGGCACTATTGGAGACACATCAAAAGCCAAAATTGGTATGATGAACATCAATGTGTCACAGCCAACTGTAGGCGTGTTGCGTAATCAAGGCTTCCTGACTGGATTTGGTATTGATTTAGGTGACCCGAACAAATGGGGTGATGAAACAGACTCCCGTATTGTGAATAATGAAGTGACTAATGCCAATGAAGAGGGTGGCCGTAAGTCCATGGAGAATCTTTTGACTATGGATGCAGGTACAAATGTGCTTTACACCATCAATGAGCCAGCCGCAGCTGGTGCTCATGAAACACTTAAGGATTTCGGCAAGGTCAATGATGTTATCGTTGTATCTGTAGATGGCGGGTGCCCAGGGGTTCAAGCTGTAGCAGATGGCGCTATAGGTGCAACATCCCAGCAATATCCTCTGTTGATGGCGTCCTTGGGTGTAGAAGCTGTTAAGGCTTGGGCAGAAAATGGCTCGAAGCCAGAAAATACTCCTGGTAAAGAATTCTTTGATACAGGGGTAGCTTTGGTCACTGACAATCCTGTAGATGGTGTGCCTTCAATTTCCTCGAAAGAAGGTTTAGACCTCTGCTGGGGATAATAAAGTAATGCTTAAGAGGGCACATTTTGTGCCCTCTTTTTCGTTGACTGACATATAAAATTCATGCGTTGATTTTAATGACGTTCTTTTACTTTTTGTAGATTTTTGAATATATCGATTTTTAGTTTTATAGGTAACGGGGGAAATGATGGCGACTAATGAGCACAAAGACTTTGAAGGTGGATTAGTAACATCTAACGAGACCGTTGCCGAATTTGAAGATTCAAGAAAAGGTCTTATTGGCAGTATTCAGCATGCACTTCATGTGAACCCTGCGCTCGTGCCGCTTATCGTTCTTGTTACTTCGGTTACGCTTTTTGGTCTGCTCATTGGCCAGCGTTTCTTTTCACCATTTGCGATGACACTTATCCTGCAACAGGTCCAGATTATTGGAATTGTTGCAGCTGCGCAAAGCTTAGTCATTTTGACGGCAGGAATTGATCTCAGCGTCGGTGCGATTATGGTGTTGTCCTCAGTCGTGATGGGTCAAGTCGTGTTTCGATATGGTTTGCCAGTTGAAATTGCGGTCCTCGCTGGTTTGGCCGTTGGTATGATTTGCGGCCTTTTAAATGGCTGGCTTGTCGCCTATATGAAGTTGCCTCCTTTTATTGTCACACTCGGCACCTGGCAAATTATTCTTGCCACTAACTTTTTGTACTCAGCTAATGAGACGATCCGTAGTGCAGATATTGAGGAAGTCGCACCCTTATTACAAATATTTGGCACGAAATATCATGTTGGTGGCGCTACTCTGACTTTGGGTGTCATAACGATGCTGGTGATTGTTGCCGCTCTGGCTTATGCATTGCGCTACACCGCCTGGGGACGTCATGTCTATGCGGTAGGGGATGACCCTGAAGCGGCTGAGTTAGCAGGGGTCAATGTCAAAAAAACACTCATCTCCGTCTATTTATTGTCAGGTTTGATTTGCGCTATTGCTGGGTGGGCGATGGTTGGCCGAATAGGCTCTATTTCGCCAACGGTTGGCCAGCTGGCCAATATTGAGAGCATAACAGCAGTAGTTATTGGTGGCATTTCATTGTTTGGCGGCAGAGGATCAATTTTAGGTGCATTATTTGGTGCTCTGATTGTTGGGGTATTCACACTTGGACTTCGGCTTTTGGGCGCGGATGCACAGTGGACGTTCTTACTAATTGGTCTTCTAATTATTGCTGCGGTCGCTGTAGACCAATGGATTAGAAAGGTGTCTGCATAATGGAACCAATCCTGAAAGCTAGAAATCTTGTAAAG
>JBMHCK010000083.1:0-3645 GCA_049889955.1 Puniceispirillaceae bacterium (SeqCode) | reverse complement strand
TTGATCCCCATAAGCCATTGAGTAGACTACCCCTGCCTGGCGTGCCTGAGCCGCCAGCGCCGCCCCTGCCAGCACATCTGCCTCAACATTCACCATCACAATATGCAGCCCGTTTTGGATAGCCTGCTGGGCATGACGGGCTCCGATAACCGGATTGCCAGTTGCCTCTACCACCACATCCACCGCCCCAGACGCCATCATGGCACCGGCATCATCAGTGAAATTTGTTGCCTCGATTAAACTTTTCGGCCAGCCTACCGCCGCACAGGCTGCCCGCGCCCGGTCTGGATATAAATCAGCAATCACCGTAACGCTCAGCGCCGGAGTGGTTGGCACTTGCGATAAAAACATAGAGCCAAACTTGCCTGCACCAATAAGGCCAACACGTACAGGTTTATTTTCGGCCGCACGCTGCAGCAATTGGTCATAGAGATACATATATTATCCTATCTTTTGGCCTATTTTGGGGGCCTATCTTCTCTAGATGATCTACTCGCTTATTCACGCTGGCAGCAGCCGCTATTCTGCGGCCGCCGTCCGGGCAGCTACCAGCTCATCCAGGCAATTGTCAGCCAGCGCCTCAATTGGTGTGAAGTCACGGTGGGCGATCCATTCTGCCCGATTAAATTCACGAATATGATTATCCACATGGCATAAAGAGAGATAAACAATCGTGCGATCAAATGGTGATATATTTGCCGGGCTGGCATGCACCAAAAGAGACGAGAACATCAACATACTGCCTGCTGGGCCAGTTGGGGCAACACACCCGCCTCTATCGGCCAGCTTTTTCACCAGCTCATTATCCAGCGTCCATAAAGGATAGCTGGTAGTGCTGAGATCATGACCAGCCTCGACAACCCCCTGCTTGTGGCTGCCAGGAATAAATAATAACGGGCCATTTGCCGCGGTAACATCATCCAGAAACACCGCAATATTCATGGCACGAGGCTCTGGCATACCATCGTCACGCTTCCAGGTGCCATAATCCTGATGCCATTGCCAGACATCTCCATCAAAGGCGGCTTTGGCATTTACCTTGAACTGATGCATATATAAATCGCCCTCTAGCACCTGCGAGACAGGATCAATCAGACGTGGATGCGCGCCAAGACGGCGGAACCCTTCATTATAGGTATGGGCAGCAAAGGCGGTACGTGCGACACCTGATTTCTCGCGCCACACCTCTTCACGCTCCATTGCATAAACAGCATCGGCCTCAGATTTCAAAAGCTGGGCTTCTGCTTCTGAGAACATGCCTGGAAAGAACAAATATCCCTCTTCATCAAACTGTTTTAACTGCTGATCTGATAATTTCATCACTTCCTCCTCAAGATAAACTTTCCCTCGATAACAGGCGTTCAGATTATGTTTTGAACCGCCCTTAAATCAGTTTTGAATCAGGCTGATTTCTGTTGTTCCTTTAACAGGGTTTTAAAGGTCAAATCGCCACTTGTCTGGGCATGGCTAGTCGCGATATCGCCGGCAGCTTGCCTATCCCCCTGGCAAATAGCTTTGGCAATATGTTGATGATCTTGCCAGATATCAGCAGCGGAAACCGCCCCACTTAGCACATTATGCATAGCCCGAACCATATGCGGCCAGCCTGCCTGTACCGCATTGAAAATTTGCGGGTTACCAGAGCCGTGATAAATCGCGGTATGAAAGGCGATATCGGCGGCGACCAGCTGTTGTACATTCTGGTTTTTAACAGCTGCAAACCCCGCTGCCAGCAGCCTGTCAAAATCTATCTTTTGAGAGATATCTGGTTGCGCCGCACACAAGCTGGCAGCCAGCCCGTCTAGGACGCCGCGCACCTGATACAGCCCTAGCAATTGATGATTGTCCAGCGGGGCCACCATTCGGCCCTTGCGGCCCTTTTCAACCACCAACCCGTCTTTTTCCAGCAAGATTAGCGCATGGCTAACGGGCTGGCGGCTTACCCCCAATTGGTCGGCAAGAGCTTCCTGAGCCAAGGGGGCAGATGGTAATAGATCACCAGTAATAATAGCCTGTTTTATCTGCGCATAGACCTGATCGATAAGCGCAGGTTTACTATTAATCGGAATCATGTGCTGTGCTACCCTACCCCAAACCCGGTTTTTGAATTCTGAATTCAGAATACTAAAATGCGGGACACTGGCCAGCGGGTCAAGACCTAAATATAGGCTCTAAAAAAAGGCGCCGGAGAGGAGCGCTAGATCTAAGTGCACTGGCAATGTTTCAAGAGGGGTCAGAATTTTTGCGGGCTGTAAATGCCGCAAGAGCCAGGATAATACTCACGCCAGGATAGACCAGATACAGCCCTGATGCGGCCATCAGCAAAATAGCCACGACCGTAACAATCTAAAAACCGGATAACACCCGCTGATACAGGCGCGGCAGCGCACCCACCCCTACCGCACAAACCAGCCCGTAAAGTACCAGAAAATTAAGGCTGGCCAGAGCCAACATCTGGTCAATTTCTATCACTGCCAGCCCATGTAGCCCCAGCATACAAAGACCAACCCCTGCAAAGGCCAGCAGCGCAGCTTTGGGAATATGGCCAGATAAGCGCCCCAGCATGGCCGGCAGATAACCTTGCTGGCTGATAGAATAGATCATGCGCGATACGCTCCAGGTGGCAGCAAATAAATTCGCCCATATTAACAGCGCAATAAATAGCGCGATGAATTGGCTGGCCCTTGCCCCCAGAACAGGGGCCAGCAAATGCACAAAAGGAGCTTCGTTAAAGGTTGACGGGCCAGCATGAACAATCACCAGCGCAAAGGCCATATACAAAGCCGCAGCGATAAAAAAAGAAGCGGAATGACAGAAAGGCCAGCTAGCCAATTTTTATCCGATAGCGCGGCAAATACCGCATCCGATTGAAGCAAGCCAGAAGCAGGGGTAAGCCAGAAACCCACACCCAAAATACCTATCATTAAAATCAGCGAGACGCTGCAGGCGATACTGCCCAATTTCCCGGCCTGGCTGGTCTGCATAAAATTAGCCCCAATGGCAAGAGTAATGATAACCATCGCCGCGATATCGGCAGGCCATCCAAACCCGGCTTGCAAGGCAAATCCAGCGGTCAGCGCCACCGCTGGCAGGCCTAGCATCACCGCCCCTTAAAATAGATAGGAAGCCACCAGGAAAAATCGTTGCCCGAACTCCTTGTCTATCAAAACCGCAACCCCGCCAGCGCTGGGCTGATGGGCGGCCAGCACCCAAAATGCGATAAGCAGGGGCATTGCCAGCCCTATCGCCAGCAGCCAAAATAAAATTGAGGCGATGCCGGTCTGCTGGGCCGCCAGTCCCGGCAAGATAAACAGGCTGGCCCCCAACACAATATTCAGCATCATCAAGGTGCCCGATACCGGGCCGAATGTTGGCTTTAGCCTCTCCATAATATTTCCTTTGCGATAAGATCGGGTGGAGATAAGACAGCACCCATTATAATGGGCATTAACGATTTTCTTCTACTTGCGTCGCTCAAAGCATTGCCAGCTGAAGTAATGTGAGTAGGGGGCAAAGCCGATTTCTGTCTGACCGCTAGACCGTTACTAAAATCAGGCCGCCTACCGCTATCAATATTATCCCGCTACCCTGATTAAGGCGGCGGCGGGCAGAAACAGAATAGATAAGCTGGCGGGCGCGCCCTAC
>JBMHCK010000082.1:0-17442 GCA_049889955.1 Puniceispirillaceae bacterium (SeqCode) | reverse complement strand
GGACGAGACCGTTCTGGTGCCAGAGGCAAAGATACTATCCTGAAATTGCCTGTAGGCACGCAAGTTATATCTGATGATGGTGAAGCAGTACTTGCGGATCTAACCAAAGAAGGCCAAGAAGTGATTCTGGCGTCTGGCGGGATTGGCGGCAAGGGTAATGCGTTTTTCAAATCTTCGACCAACCGCGCGCCCAGAAAAGCCCAGCGCGGCGAAATTGGCACCGAAATGTGGGTATGGCTGCGTCTAAAGCTGATAGCAGATGTCGGTCTGGTCGGCATGCCAAATGCCGGTAAATCTACATTATTATCTGTGGTTTCTGCAGCCAAGCCAAAGATTGCCGATTACCCGTTCACCACCCTGCATCCAAATCTGGGTGTTGTTGGTATTGATAATCATGAATTTGTCATGGCTGATATTCCGGGCCTGATCGAAGGGGCGCATCATGGCGCGGGTATCGGGCATCGGTTTTTAGGGCATGTTGAGCGCTGCCGCGTGCTGTTGCATCTGGTAGATGTTACCGCTAGCGACCCAATAAAAGACTGGAAGATTGTTCGCTCGGAGCTGGAAGCCTATGCCAAGGTTCTGGCGGACAAGCAAGAGGTTATTGTGCTGACCAAAGCAGATGCCGCACCAGAAGATTATATTGAAGAGCTGAAGCAAGCCTTTATCGCCGCCGGTGCGGGGTGCGATATTCATTTTATCTCGTCGGTAACCGGCCTGCATGTTAAATCTGTATTACGCCATATCTATACCGCCATTGAAGAGAAAAAGGCCGAAGAAGAGCGAGCAAATAACCCGGAGAAAGATCGCGCAACAGACTGGAGTCCCCTCGCCACATGAGCGCTATTAAGCACCTGATAGAAAACACTAAATTAGTAGTCATAAAGATTGGTTCTGCCCTGATTGTTGACCCTGCAACTGGCAAAGCGCGCTCGCAATGGATGGGCGATTTGGCAGCGGATGTCGCCAGCTTGCGGGCAGCCGGCACTCAGGTTGTGCTAATCTCCTCTGGTTCTATTGCGCTTGGCAGACAGCATCTTGAGATGCCTGCCGGGGCAATTAAATTGCCCGAGAAACAGGCCGCTGCAGCTATCGGCCAGGTAGAGCTGGCCCAGCTATGGTCAACCGCCCTGCAAGAGCATGATATACGTACCGCGCAAATCCTGCTGGCCCCGGAAGATACCGAAACCCGCCGCCGGCATATCAATGCGCGCAGCACGATTCAAACTCTGCTTGGGCTGGGATTTGTGCCTGTCGTTAATGAAAATGACACGGTTACGACCTATGAAATCCGTTTTGGCGATAATGATCGGCTGGCCGCCCGACTGGCGGGTATGATTTCAGCAGATTTATTGATTCTGCTGTCTGATGTGGACGGGCTATATACCAAAAATCCGCACCTGGCAGAGGATGCAAAACATATTCCGGAGATCACTCAGATTGATGAGGATATAATCGCGCTTGGCGGCGACGCAAACGCTGAATTTGCCTCTGGCGGGATGGCTACCAAATTGGCAGCGGCCCGAATCGCGACCGAGGCAGGCGCAGATATGATCATTTGCGAGGGAAGCGAGACACGGCCGGTATCTGCGCTGCTGGCAGGGGCTAGATATAGCCTGTTTCATCGCCGCACCTCACCTAAAAAAGCCCGTAAAAACTGGATAGCTGGCGCGCTTGATCCCAAAGGACAGATCGTTGTGGATAAGGGAGCACAGACCGCGCTATTGACCGGAAAATCATTATTGCCTGTAGGTATCATCAGCATTTCTGGCCAGTTTGATAGAGGCGATTTAATCCAGATCATGAATGCGCAAGGCCAGGAGCTAGGGCATGGGTTGGCAGGCTATGCTGCCTCTGAGGCGGAAAAAATCAAGGGCCAAAAGAGCCATGCTATTGAGGCTTTGCTGGGATATGAAGGGCGGGCTGAGCTGATTCATGCAGATGACCTTGTCTTGAGAGGGGATCTTGCCGATAATCATAGCGCAACTGAAGGATAAAAGATGACCGCATCAACACAGAATATGGCCCAGCTTAGCGCCGCAGATGCCCAGCAGCTTTTGATCAGCCTTGGGGGTGCTGCCCGCAGCAGCCAACAACAGATAGGCCGCGCAGAATTGGCAATCCGTAACGCTGCCCTGCTTCATGCTGCCAGCAAGATACGCGCTGCTACAGAGCAGATTATAGCAGCTAATCAGCGAGATGTTGCGCGCGGAAAGGCAGCGGGCCTCAGCGATGCCTTTATCGACCGGTTGATGTTGGATGAGGCCAGAATTGAAGCGATGGCAGCGGGCGCCGAAGATATTGCCGGGCTAGCTGACCCGCTGGGCGTAGAGCTGGCGAGATGGGAACGGCCAAACGGCCTTGATATTACCCGACTGTCTACCGCGCTTGGCGTCATTGGTATCATCTATGAATCGCGTCCAAATGTTACGGTGGATGCGGCCAGCTTATGTATCAAATCTGGTAATGCGTGTATTTTGCGCGGCGGCAGTGATTCGCAAGAAACCAGTTATTTGCTGGCTGGTCTTATGCGTGAGGGGTTGCAAGCTGCCGGACTGGCTAGCGATGCAGTGCAAATAATCCCAACCCCGGATCGCCAGGCGGTGGGCGCGATGCTTGAGGCAAGCGGATTGATTGATGTGATCATTCCACGCGGCGGCAAAGGGTTGGTCAAACGGGTACAAGAAGAAGCTCGCGTGCCGGTATTTGCCCATTTGGAAGGCATTTGCCATCTATATGTCTCTAACCATGCCGACCCTGAAAAGGCTGTAGAAATTGTGGTGAACGCAAAAATGCGCCGGGTGGGTATTTGCGGGGCGGCAGAAGCCCTTCTTATTCATCAGGATAGTGTTGAAACGGTTGGCCGGGATATTGTCACCGCGCTAATTCAGGCAGGGTGTGAAGTGCGAGGCTGTCCAGAGATCCGCGCCCTGCACGCAGATATAAAACCTGCAAGCGAGGCCGATTGGGGATGTGAATTTCTGGCCCCTATCATTGCGATAAAATCGGTTTCTGGACTGGATGAAGCGACCAGCCATATCCAGAAATTTAGCTCTGGCCATACAGAGAGCATCTTGTCGGAGGATACAGCAGAACAAGAAGCCTTTTTTGCCGCTGTCGATAGCGCGATTGTGATGGCAAATGCCTCTACCCAATTCGCTGATGGCGGCGAGTTTGGGATGGGTGCAGAGATCGGTATTGCGACCGGCAGATTACATGCCAGAGGCCCGGTAGGGGCAAATCAGCTGACCAGTTTTAAATATATCGTGCGTGGGCATGGACAGACCCGCCCCTAAGCCGCATCGCCGGCATCAGATGGCCGCCTGCCCATCTTTTGCCCCGGCCCGCCGCATAGGGGTGATGGGCGGCTCTTTTAATCCTGCCCATAATGGACATCTCTATATCGCCAAAGAGGCAAAGCAATCTGCCCGGCTAGATGAGGTTTGGTGGCTGGTAAGCCCACAAAACCCGCTGAAATCTGCAAATGGAATGGCCCGTTTTGAAGAGAGGCTAGCGGGCGCGCGCCGCCTGGCCGCCTCCCACCATTGGCTGCGTTGCCTGGATATTGAGGAATATTTGCAGCTAGGAACAAGTTTTGACAGCCTGACGCGATTACGAAAAATCTGTCCACGGGCCAACCTGATTTGGATTATGGGCGCAGATAATCTTAGCCAATTTCCAAAATGGTACCGGGCCCACGATATTGCGCAAAGCATCCCTATTTTGGTAATGAGCCGTCCTGGCTATGGCTGGCAGGCGCTGGCCAGCAAGGGTGCGGCCTGTCTGGGACGGCGCAACCGCCGCCATGCGCCGCGCCTGCTTGGCCGTCGACGCGCCGACAATACGCAAAGGGTCAGCCGTGGATGGGCCTTTAATCACAAGACGCGTAACCCGCTTTCCGCGACCATGCTGCGGGGGGGGTCAGGCTGATTAACTTGCCCCTACCGCAAAATCGCGGTAAACTAGGGCCATAAGTGGCTAAAATGCTAAATCCAGACGGTAGTGACATTAAGGAGACGGACCATCAGCGACGCGTTAGCAGGATTGACCCCTGAACAGGTCAAAGATCTCGTGCGGCAATCGCTTGACGATGACAAGGGTATGGATATTGTCTCTATTCCCCTCGCCGGAAAGTCCACCATCGCAGATTATATGATTATCGCAACTGGCGCCTCGAATCGTCAGGTAGCGGCTATGGCAGATAATGTCGAATTTAAATTAAAAAGAGCAGGCATTGCTATTATGGGCAAGGAAGGTACCCAGCAAGCTGATTGGGTGTTGCTGGATACCGCTGAAGTGATTGTCCATATTTTCCGCCCAGAGGTAAGAGAATTTTACGCGCTAGAGAGAATGTGGACGCAATCTTCATCAAGTGATGAAGTTGTTCATGTTAGCTAGCCTTTTAGGTCATAATCCTTTTTTACAATGAAATTAGAACTGCTAGCTATCGGGCGTGCCAAACCATCTGCGGAGTCAGAATTAGCCGCGAACTGGCTGTCGCGCCTGCCCCATGGCGGTGCGGCACATGCTTTTGAATCTGCCTTGCCATCTGGTACGCGGCGCCAGGCGGATGAATCTGGAAAAATACTGGATTGGCTGGATAAAAATGCCCCCTCGCATTACCGGCTAGTCTGTCTGGACCCGGAAGGCAGGGATACATCATCAGAAGAATTAGCCGCCCTTATAGGGCATTGGCGTGATGAGGGGGTCATGCGGTGTTATTTTGCCATTGGCGGGCCAGATGGGCATCATGCGAGTTTACGAAATAAGGCCGATAAACAGATCGCCTTTGGACGGGCGACCTGGCCCCATATGCTGTTTCGCGCGATGCTTGCCGAGCAACTTTATCGTGCTGAAATGATTTTGAAAAACCACCCCTATCATCGCGGCAATTAAACGCATGAGGGTATAGCTGGCTTGCTTGCCCCGTTTGGCAGGCAAGGCTATAAGGATGAAGTGACCGCCCCTTCTTTTGAGATACATAAAGGCAGACAATAAAATGGGACAGAAAACACCGGTAGTCTTGTGCATAATGGATGGCTGGGGATTGTCTGATGATCATGCCTTTAACGCTGTAGAACAAGCACAGACACCTGTCTTTGACAGGATGATGGCAACCTATCCTGCCAGTCGCCTTGCCGCCTCAGAGGCAGCTGTGGGTCTGCCAGAGGGGCAACCTGGCAACTCAGAGGTCGGCCATATGACGATTGGGGCGGGACGGGTTATCTTGCAGGATTTGCCGCGCCTGTCGCAGGCTTGCAGGGATGGCCATCTGGCAGAAATGGCGGCGTTGAATAATTTTGCTGATCAGATGCTGGAAACTGGTGGGCGCGCCCATCTTATTGGCCTGACCTCACAAGGCGGGGTGCATAGCCATAGCGACCATATCCTGGCACTTGCTGGCGCCCTGCGGGCACGCCAGGTACCGGTGACCTTGCATATCCTGACAGATGGGCGCGATACCTTGCCAAAACAGGCAGAAACCAGCCTGGCTGAATTTTTACGCCAGCTGCCTGATGGCTGCGAGATTGCCAGCCTGTGTGGCCGCTATTTTGCGATGGATAGGGATAATCGCTGGGAGCGGACAGGTGCCTTTTTGGATCTGCTGATTACCGGACAGGCCAACTATCACAGCCCTGAGGTATTAGACGGGCTGATACAGGGCTATGAACGCGGGGAGACAGATGAGTTTATTCAGCCAACCTGTCTTGCCGGCTATCAGGGTATGGCAGATGGCGACGGGGTGTTTATCGCCAATTTCCGGGTAGATAGGGTGCGCCAGCTCGCCTATGCCCTGCTTACCCCCGATGATACGGGTTATGAACGGCCAGCCACGGCAAAGATTAAGCTGCCTTTTGCCGGGCCAATAGTATCTGCAACGCCGATAGCCGCAGATTTGGACGCAGCTATCCCTGCCCTGCTTGGCCCGCCTGACCTCTCGAACGGATTAGGGGCGGTTGTAGCGGAAGCTGGCAAGCGCCAGCTTCGCCTTGCTGAAACAGAAAAATATCCACATGTAACCTTCTTCTTTAACGGCGGGCGTGACAGCCCATTCCATGAAGAAGAAAGGCAATTGGTAAACTCGCCAAAAGTAGCCACTTATGATTTGCAGCCAGAAATGTCGGCACAGGGCGTGTGCGAAATTGCAGAAAAAGCCATTCGCGAAAACAGTCATGATATGATCATTATTAATTTTGCCAATCCGGATATGGTTGGACATACAGGCGATTTAGAGGCCGCAAAACGCGCTTGCGAAGTGGTAGATAAAGCCGTTGGCGTGCTGGAAAAAGCGGTGATTGAGATAGGCGGGGCGATGTTGGTCACTGCCGATCATGGCAATTGTGAAGTGATGTGGGACCAGTCGGCGGGATGTGCACATACCGCCCATACAACCAATCAGGTACCCTGTATTTTGGTGCGCGGCTCAACCGATAATGATGGGACAGAATTAGCCGATGGCAGTCTGACAGATTTGGCACCGACTTTGCTAGATCTGATGGGTCTGGCGGCGCCTGAGGTGATGACAGGTCGTTCTCTCCTGATTGGGGATAAGAAGGCTTGATCTCAGTTTAACAGGCTGACACACTGGAAAATAGACTGCTCGTCACTATATCAGACAGCATAAACCTTGAGGCGCAGAGATGTTGTTCAAATCTTTCAAAAATGGGGCTGTTACCAGCCTTGCTATTGTCACTGTAATTGTTGGTATTGCCCTGTTTGGTGATGTAAGAACCCCAACAGCCCGGGCAAGCGATAGTGATGAGACCTACCGCCAGCTGACCTTGTTCGGGGATGTTTTTCAGCGGGTACGCGCCAATTATGTTGAAAGCACAACAGACAAGGAGCTGATCGAAGCGGCTATCAATGGCATGCTGACTTCGCTGGACCCGCATTCGACCTATCTGCCAGATGATAATTTCAAAAAAGTACAACAGCAAACCAGCGGCAAATTTGGCGGCCTGGGTATTGAAGTGACCATGGAAGACGGATTTTTGAAAGTCGTCTCACCTATTGATGACACGCCTGCCTTTGATGCGGGCCTGCAGCCAGAGGACCTGATTCTGTCGGTAGATGGTGACAGCATTGTTGGCGTCACCTTATCAGAAGCGGTAGAAAAATTACGCGGGCCTATTGGCTCGAAGGTAGAGATTACCGTCCAGCGTGCTGAAGAAGAGCCGTTTGATGTTACCATTATCCGTGATGAGATTAAGATACGTTCAGTGCGCTCGCGCCTGTATGATGATATTGGATATATCCGGCTTACCACCTTTTCTGAACAAACCACGCCTGGCTTGAAAAAAGCTGTTAAGGATTTGACAGAAGAAGCGGGCGGCAGCCTGACCGGCATTGTTCTTGACCTGCGGAATAATCCGGGCGGCCTGTTATCTGAAGCGATTAAAGTATCAGATGCCTTTTTAGAGCGCGGTGAGATTGTATCGACGCGTGGGCGGGATAACAGCGATATGCAACATGCCTATGCCCGGCCTGGTGATATTACCGATGGCCTGCCAGTGGTTGTGCTTATCAATTCTGGATCCGCTTCGGCGTCTGAAATTGTAGCTGGCGCCTTGAAAGATCATCGCCGGGCTATTTTGATGGGTACACGCTCATTTGGTAAAGGTTCTGTACAGACCATTATGCCAATGCCGGGCCATGGCGCGATCCGATTAACCACTGCCCGCTATTATACACCATCTGGCGTATCCATTCAGGCCAAAGGCATTGCCCCGGATATCGAGGTTGCACTTGCTCGTATCGAAAAGCTGAATCAGGGACCTATCCGGGAAGAGGATTTGCGCGGCGCTCTTGACGGAAAAAGCGAATCCCCTGAAGGGTCGCAGACAACAGGCGAAACAGAAGAACAGCCAGACGCAGCGGAAATTGATCCCTCTGAGGTTGATTTCCAACTGGCCCGCGCTCTTGACCTTCTGCGAGGTTTGACTATTTTCAAAGACTTAAACCTTAATAACTGAAAGACCCCTATCCATGGCTGACGCCCTGCGCCCGTTGAAATATTCTGAACGCCCATATCGCCCCTGTGTTGGCATTATGTTGATTAATAAGCATGGGCATGTTTTTGGCGGGCAACGCATTGATAACCGCGCAGAAGCCTGGCAAATGCCGCAAGGGGGCATTGATGAAGGCGAGGATGTGGAAACGGCCTGTTTCCGCGAAATGCGCGAAGAGATTGGCACCGATAAGGCCGAGATTTTATCACTGCATCCTGACTGGCTTAATTATGATATACCGCTGCCGCTGGCCGACCGGCTTTGGGGCGGGGCCTATCGCGGGCAAAGCCAGAAATGGGTGGCCTTGCGCTATACTGGCGCAGATAGTGATATTAATATTGAAACCGAAGAGCCAGAATTTTTAAACTGGCGCTGGATGGCACCAGATGAGCTTATCAGGCTGGCGGTACCCTTTAAGCGGCCAGTTTATGAAGATATTATGACTGCCTTTTCAGCACATATAAACGCCAGCTAAAAAGCTGGCGTATATCTGAATAGCTGTATGTTAGATAAAAGCAGAACTAACCGCTTAAAGCGCTTCTATCGCACCATTTAGAAAATCAGCTTCAGAGTCGCTGGCATTCGCGGCGCGCTCTTTTAGCTCTTGCGAGGTTGTCACTGATAAATCAACCGCACGCTCGGCCAGAATAGTCACGCCCTCTGGGGTGACATCTGCCAGGCCGCCATCGATCATAAACCTGTCGATAACTTTACCAGATTCATACACCTCAACAACGCCGCGTTGCAGGCTAGCCAACAGGGCTGAATGGCGCGGTAATACACCAAACAGACCTTCGCTGCCAGGGACGACAACCATTTCAGCAGCTTTGCTGACCATAACCCGTGCCGGTGTTACCAGTTCAAGTTGTGTGGTTTCTGCCATGATCGTCTTCCCTTATCAATTTTCCAGCTGCAATAATATCAGCTGCACTTATGCTGCTTCTACAGCTAGCTTCTTGCCTTTTTCAATCGCTTCTTCAATGGTGCCTACCATATAGAAAGCGGCTTCTGGCAGATGGTCATAATCGCCTGCGACAATGCCACTAAAGCCCTTGATGCTGTCTTCCAGGCTAACAAACACACCTGGCGTGCCAGTAAACACTTCAGCAACATGGAATGGCTGTGACAAGAAGCGCTGGATTTTACGCGCCCGGGCAACGGTAAGCTTATCTTCTTCTGACAGCTCGTCCATACCCAGAATAGCGATAATATCCTGCAAAGATTTATATTGCTGCAGTACTTCTTGAACTTCACGTGCAGTGTTGTAATGCTCGTCACCCACAACCCGCGGGTCAAGCACACGTGAGGTTGAATCAAGCGGGTCAACCGCAGGATAAATCCCCAATTCAGCAATCTGACGCGACAGAACTGTTGTTGCGTCCAAATGGGCAAACGAGGTTGCAGGTGCCGGGTCAGTCAGGTCATCAGCAGGTACATAAATTGCCTGAACCGAAGTGATCGAACCCTTATTTGTAGATGTAATACGCTCTTGCAGCGCGCCCATATCGGTTGCCAATGTTGGCTGATATCCCACCGCAGATGGAATACGGCCAAGCAACGCAGAAACCTCTGAGCCAGCCTGTGTAAAGCGGAAGATGTTATCCACGAAGAACAGCACATCCTGGCCTTCTTCATCACGGAAATATTCAGCCAATGTCAGACCTGTCAGTGCCACACGGGCACGCGCACCAGGAGGCTCGTTCATCTGGCCATATACCAGCGCCGCCTTAGAGCCTGGGCCGTCGGTCTTGATAACGCCTGATTCGACCATCTCATGATACAAATCGTTACCTTCGCGTGTACGCTCGCCCACACCAGCGAAAACAGAATAACCACCATGGGCTTTTGCCACGTTGTTAATCAGTTCCATAATGGTCACGGTCTTGCCCACACCAGCACCGCCAAACAGGCCAATCTTACCGCCTTTTGCGTATGGGGCCAGCAGGTCAATAACCTTAATGCCAGTAACCAGGATTTCTGATTCGGTAGACTGGTCAACATAATCAGGGGCAGCACGGTGGATAGGATAATTTACCTTGGCTTTGATATCCTTACCTTCATCTACCACATCACCAATAACATTGATGATACGTCCCAATGTTTCCGGGCCTACAGGAACCGTGATTGGCGCCCCTGTATCGGTCGCTTCTGCGCCTCTAACCAGACCTTCGGTCGCATCCATCGCAATGGTACGCACAGTGTTTTCACCCAAATGCTGGGCAACTTCCAGCACCAGACGCTGGCCGTTATTATCCACTTCCAAAGCGTTCAGAATATCGGGAATTGCACCATCGAATTCCACATCCACAACAGCCCCGATAACCTGGCTGACTTTTCCAACTGCATTTTTTGCCATAGCTCGCTACTCCAGCGTCTTTCGTGTTTCTAAACGGTTTGTTTACAGTGCTTCTGCACCAGATATGATCTCGATAAGCTCTTTGGTAATATTTGCTTGACGAGTTCGGTTATAAACTAGGGTTAGGCGGTCGATCATATCGCCTGCATTTCGTGTCGCATTATCCATCGCGGTCATTCTGGCAGCTAGCTCGGCTGCAGATGATTCCAACAAGGCGCTAAATAGCTGTGTTGACAAGTTCTGTGGCAATAACGCGCCCAGAATTTCCGCTTCTTCAGGCTCATAATCATAGAAATGACCATCTGCCTCGCCATCTTCATCGCTGGCCTGCACTTCAGCAGGGATCAGCGAGCTATGCACCACATTCTGGGTGATAGCATTAACGAACTGGTTATAGATCATAGAGACCGAATCAAAGCTGCCATCTTCAAAACCAGCAATGATTTTCTCAGATATATCGGCAGCACTTGAATAATTGATAACGCCGCCCTGCACCCCTTCGATACGGGCAAAGGTTTTATCGGCTATCTCAGAGCCCAGATTATCGGCAGCCTTGCGGCCAACAACATAAATCTGAACCTTTTTGCCTTCTGCTTCCAGACGGCTGATTTCCTGACGTGCCAGCCGCGCAACAGAGCCATTAAAGCCCCCGCACAACCCTTTATCAGCAGAAACCATGACCAACAAATGTGTCTTTACCGTCTCGCGGCCAACCAGCAAGGGTGATGCAGAATTTTTATCTGCCTTTGCTGCCAGCGAGGCGATAACAGACCGCATACGCGCTGCATATGGACGACCGCTTTCAGCTGCTTCCTGGGCCCGACGCAATTTCGCTGCGGCCACCATCTTCATAGCCGACGTGATCTTCTGCGTCGAAGAAACACTGTTAATTCTGGTTTTCAGATCCTTCAGATTTGGCATCTGTGGGGCTCCTCTATCGCCGGGGTGCCAGCTTTATCGCTGGCCTTCCCTGCTATCTCCTATGCAAAGCTCTTTGCGTATGCGCCAATCGCGGCATGCAGCTTTTCTTCCGTCTTGTCCGAAATAGCTTTATCGTCACGAATTGCTGCCAGAATATCCTTGCCTGACCCACGCAGCGTATCCAACAGACCCGCTTCAAAACGGCCAATATCGGCAATAGCGATATTATCCAGATATCCTTTAACGCCCGAGAAAATCACCGCAACCTGCTCTTCAACAAGCATTGGGGAATATTGTGGCTGTTTCAACAACTCAGTCAAACGTGCACCACGCTCCAGCAATTGGCGGGTAGAGGCGTCCATATCAGAGGCGAACTGCGCGAAGGCTGCCATCTCACGATATTGGGCCAATTCCAGCTTAATAGAACCAGCAACCTGTTTCATCGCTTTAATCTGGGCGGCCGATCCCACACGCGACACAGACAGCCCCACATTCACCGCTGGACGAATACCTTTGTAGAACAGGTCTGTTTCCAGGAAGATCTGGCCATCAGTGATTGAAATCACGTTGGTTGGAATAAAGGCAGATACATCGCCGCCCTGTGTTTCAATAACTGGCAGTGCGGTCAGCGATCCGGCGCCATTATCATCATTCATCTTCGCAGCACGCTCTAGCAGGCGTGAGTGCAAATAGAACACGTCACCTGGATAGGCTTCACGGCCTGGCGGACGACGCAGCAACAAGCTCATCTGGCGATAGGCAACCGCCTGCTTGGACAAATCATCAAACACAACCAGCGCATGCATGCCATTATCACGGAAATGCTCACCCATCGCTGCGGCGGTGTAAGGTGCCAAAAACTGCATCGGCGCTGGGTCAGAAGCTGTAGCCGCAACAATAATGGAATATTCCATTGCGCCATTTTCTTCTAGCGAGCGCACAATCTGTGCAACAGTTGACCGCTTCTGGCCTACCGCAACATAAATACAGAACAGCTTCTTGGAATTATCATCACCCGCAGCCTCGTTCACGGCCTTTTGGTTGATAAATGCATCCACAGCAATCGCTGTCTTGCCTGTCTGACGGTCACCAATAATCAGCTCACGCTGGCCACGCCCGATAGGGATAAGGCTGTCAATCGCCTTCAGACCTGTCTGCATTGGCTCATGCACAGATTTACGCGGCATGATGCCTGGAGCTTTTACTTCAACACGCGAACGCTTGGCATCTTTGATAGGGCCTTTACCGTCAATTGGGTTACCCAGCGCATCTACCACACGGCCCAGCAGGCCCATACCAGTTGGCGCATCCACAATCGAGGATGTACGGCGCACAGTGTCGCCTTCTTTAATACCCCGGTCACTGCCGAAGATAACGATACCAACATTATCGGTCTCAAGGTTCAGCGCCATCCCTTTGATGCCGCCGTCAAATTCTACAAGCTCACCAGCCTGTACCTGATCCAGACCATGTACCCGGGCAATACCATCGCCGACAGAGAGCACACGCCCTACTTCTGCGACCTCTGCTTCGTTTCCGAAATTGGCGATCTGATCCTTGAGGATTGCTGAAATTTCAGCAGCACGAATATCCATCACGCTACACCCTTCATTGCGGCTTCTAGCCGGTTGAGTTTAGTTTTTACTGACGTATCGAATAAACGAGACCCGATACGCACGATGAGACCGCCCATCAATGTCGGGTCAACCCGCATTTCAAGCGATATATTCTTGGAACCTGCCAAAGCGGAAACTGTTGCTTCGACAGCTTTTTGACGTTTTGCATCCAGCGCAATCGCTGACACAACTTCAGCTGAAATCTGGCCGTTACGACGGGCAACTTCGCTGATAAAGGCCTGAATGATTTGTGGCAGGGCAAACAAGCGACCATTTTCCGCCACTGCGCCGACAAATTTGGCTGTCAGGTCATGGGCGCCAGCTTTGTTTAGCACGGCGATCATAGCGTTCATCTGCTCGCTTCTGGAATAAACAGGCGAAGAAACGACTCCTGCAAGATCGGTATTTTCAGCTAATAATGTTTTCAGAGCGGTCAAATCGGCCAGAACCGCATCTGTTGCCTTGGCGTCGACTGTCAAGTCATAGAGAGCGCCGGCATATCGCCCAGCAAGACCTTTTTCACTAGAACTCACGTTTGCAACCCTCGTCTTTCAAAACTCGCTGACCGCGATAGCGCTATTTTGCCGCTTTCAGGTGAAGGGTAAAAAAACCCTACTTTTGTAACGTCCGCGCTACCAATATCTCAGCATTGAATTATTCAGGATGGGAGTTATCACACCGCCACCAGAAAGGCAAGTCTGTGGTGGTCAAAAAAAGCCCCTGCGTCAATAATTCACATAATTTTGCAAAAGCTTTTCATCTGGTGATTTTTTGTTCGGGTAGCTAGCGAAATGCAGCCAGCCTGTAAATAACCACCCGCCTATAAAAAACTATAGGGGTCAATATCGCACATTACCCGCACCTGCCCTGGGACCGCCACGCTGCCTAGCCATTCCAAAATGATTTTCTGCAAGGCGACATCTTTTTGTGTCCGCACCAAAAACCGCATCCGATGCGCGCCCCTTATCCGGCTTAGCGGGGCTGGGGCGGGGCCAAATATATCCACACCCTGATAGGTGGGACAGGCACGTAACAGCTTTTCTGCTGTTGCCTCGACAAGGGCCAAATCGCGGCCACTCAGGATAAGCGCCGCCAGCCGCCCGAATGGCGGCATTTGCGCTGTCTGGCGGGCATCGGCTTCGGCTTGCATAAACTGATCGCGTGCCGCCACTGGATCTTTCGGATTTATATCGGATAGCGCCGTTAACACCGGATGGGCAGGCTGAAAAGTTTGGATAAGCGCACGGCCCTTATGCTGGGCACGCCCGCTGCGTCCGGAAACCTGCCATAACAGCTGATAGGTTCGCTCTGCAGCCCGCAAATCACCGCCACCAATACCTAGATCTGCATCCACCACCCCAACCAGGGTCAAACGCGGAAAATCATGCCCCTTTGCCGCCATTTGCGTGCCAATAATGATATCTATCTCGCCAGTTTCAACCGCTTTGAAAAACGCTTCGGCCTCGGCGGCAGAACGCACGGTATCGCTAGAGAGAATCGCAATATTCGCATCTGGAAACGATAGTCTTATTTCTTCTTCCAAACGCTCAACCCCTGGCCCTACCGCGCGCAAGCTATCCGGGCTTTCACAGGCCGGGCATTGCTGGGACAGGGGCTGGCTGATGCCGCAGAAATGACATTGCACGCGCCCGGCCAGCCGATGCGTAACCAGCAAAGAATCGCATTGATGACAGGCCAGGCGATGACCGCATGATGAACATAAAGTTACCGGGGCATAGCCGCGCCGATTTAAAAACAACAAGCTTTGCTCGCCAGCGGCCAGCGTCTGTTTCAGCGCTTCGCACAAATCCTGAGACAACCAGTGCCCGCGCGGCGGGCGCGACAGGCGCATATCCACTAATTGCACATCTGGCAAGCTGGCCGAACCAAATCGGCTGCTTAATATATGTTGATGCCAATCCTTATGGCCAGCGCTATCCTGTCTGGCGGCACCTGCATTTACCCAGCTTTCCAAAGACGGGGTGGCACTGGCGAGTATAATCGGAATATTTGAAATCTTGGCACGAAGCAAAGCCATATCCCGTGCCTGATAGGCGGTCTGGTCTTCCTGTTTGTAGCTGGCATCATGTTCTTCATCGACAATGATAAGGCCAAGATTAGGGAAAGGCAGAAACAACGCAGAACGCGCACCTGCCACAATCAAAGGCTGACCAGAAGCAACCTGCCGCCACAACGTGCGCCGCCGCGCCGCGGTTACAGAAGAGTGCCACAAGGCAGGCTGAAAGCCGAACCGCTTTTCAAATCTGTCCTGCCAGGCTCTGGTAAGGGCAATTTCTGGCAGCAAAATCAGCACCTGTTTTCCACTGCCAGCACTCCGCGCCACACTGTCAAAATACACTTCTGTTTTGCCAGAACCGGTAACCCCGTCCAGAAGATGGGCAGAGAACTGATCTTCTGGATGGGAAGCTATCGCATCTGCAACGGCTTGCTGTTCAGGGCTAAGGGTAAAGCTGGCACGCGCAGTAGCCAGCTGCTGGGCCGAGACAGGCGGTGCCATCTGGCCACGTGCCGCAAGATGTTTTTGCAGCAAACCCGCCTTATGCATCGCCGAGATCACTCCGGAAGAAACGCCGATTTCACGCGCAATTTCAGTTGCGGTAAGGGCGGGAGCCATTTGCAAAAATTCCAGCACCCTTGCGCGTTGTGGGGTTGTTTTCACCGGGTCTGATGGGGGGATATCTGGCAGGGTGAATACTGGCTGTTCTGGCGGCGGTACCAGCGCATCTGGGGTATTGAGCATCAGCCGCATTACCGATCCAAAAGGTGCCAATGTCCAGCGCGATACCTGTTTTAAGAAGTGCAGGATATCTGTTGTCAGGGGCGGGGTATCTGCCAGCATGGCAACTGGTTTTAATTTCTCGCTGGCCAGTGTACTGGTCTCGGCCACACCCACTATCAGCCCCCACACCAGGCGCGAGCCAAGCGGAATTTGCACAATGCTGCCAACCGGGGCCCCTGCGGCTGGTCCGGCTAAATAATCATAGGCCAGAATCTCGCCGCGCT
The DNA here is from genome assembly GCA_049889955.1 of Puniceispirillaceae bacterium (SeqCode). GTDB lineage: Bacteria > Pseudomonadota > Alphaproteobacteria > Puniceispirillales > Puniceispirillaceae > JADHLI01. Next base: position 1,516 of record JBMHCK010000082.1, on the reverse strand, counting down.
GATATGGCACCGGTACCGCGACCTGAACAATCGGATGCGAGGATGCAGATAATATGTGCTGCTCAGCCTGTGACGCCATTATCGCCGCCCATGCAGCAGATGGTTTAAATAATGCGATGGGTTTTGCACCTCGCCGCCCCGCTTTTCTATTGCCATAGCTAATCTGCAACCAGTAAAGTGATGTCAGGTAGACTAATTTATCTTATCTACCAACCCTATCCCGCTCTAGGTCTGGTCGCCGATTCGAATGTATCTGAGCGCAGACAGGAGCTGGATGCAAGATGATAACAAAAAATGAGCCTGAAATTTAAAAAATATGAAAGAAAACTGCGATGAAAATATTTCTTGATACTGCCGATGTAAAACAAATTGAAGGCTTTCTGGAAACTGGCATGATCGATGGCGTAACAACCAACCCATCATTAATCGCTAAATCCGGCGGAGATATCAAACAAACCATCGCAGCTATCTGTGATATGGTAGAGGGACCTGTTAGCGCCGAAGTGACCGCAACAGATGTAGATGGCATGCTGGCAGAAGCAGATGTGCTGACCGCGATAGGCCCGCAAGTGACCGTGAAAGTTCCCCTGACCAAAGAAGGGTTGATTGTCTGTCATCGCCTGTCCCGCCAGGATATCATGGTCAATGTTACCTTATGTTTTTCTGCGGCTCAGGCCTTGCTAGCGGCAAAGGCAGGGGCCACCTTTATCTCGCCATTTGTTGGCCGACTGGATGATTTAGGGGCAGATGGTATGAACCTGATCGCCGATATCTGCACCATCTATGATCATTATGATTTTGGCACAGAAATATTGGTCGCCTCGGCGCGTCATCCGCAACATGTGGTGGATGCCGCGCTCATGGGCGCAGATGTTATCACCCTTCCTCCTTCTGTAATCGACCAGCTATACAAGCATCCGCTTACCGATAAAGGGCTGGCGGCCTTTTTAGAAGATTGGAAGAAAACCGGACAATCTATCGTCTGATAAGACCATAGATTTGAATAAGGAAAGATAGGTTATGAATGGCGAGCTTGATGAAAAGGATGTTTTAAGCTTCATTGAATCGCGACCAGATTTTCTGGATACCCATTTTGGGGAAGGCCGAAAAGGGTCTAGCCCGAACCTGATTGATGTTACCGGAAAAATTGCCGCAAATGCGCGTGAAGATGCCCGCCGCCTGTCGCGGGCGAATCAATCTCTGCTGGATGCGGCAGCAACCAATATGCTGCATTGGCAAGCCTTGCATCACGCCACGCTGGGATTTCTAGCCTGTAATGATTTAACCAGCTTTGCGCAAATGCTGGACGAGGAATTACCCGTGATTTTCGGCCTTGCCGGGGCCAGGCTGTTAATGCCGGCAGAAGTTGCGATTCCGCAGGCAGAGGAGCTGGGATTTTTGGTGTTGCCTGGCGCTCAGATATCAGAACTCCTTGCGGCTGGGTCTATCTATCTTGGTCCGGCAAAGGGCAGCGCGTTATTTTCGACACCTGTTGCCAGCATGGCAGCGATAGCCC
>JBMHCK010000081.1:0-9681 GCA_049889955.1 Puniceispirillaceae bacterium (SeqCode) | reverse complement strand
GCAAAGCAGGATTAACTGGCCAGATGATGCGGCTTTCTGGTTTGCCTGGCCAGCTTCGTGACAGCCTGCTTGGCCTGACCGGAACACAGCTGGTTGAACATTGGCTGGCCGATGTGTGGCAAGACCAGGAAAGACAGACAGGCAGCTAGCTATTTTCTGCCCCTCTCATTATGCCCCCTCTCATTATGCTATCTGAGAAATAACTGGCAAGGCGCATACATCTATCGCGGGGGCGGGCGCGTATAGATGGGACATTACACCTTATACCCCCCTCTTTTCTTTATTGCCGGAGACAGTTCATGATCGCAAAAGCTATAGGCATGCTTATTTGTGTGGTGAGCGTGTTGGTGCCGGCACAATTATTGGCAAGGCAACAACACATGACCCCATCTGCTTTTGATTTCAGCTTTCCTTCCATTGACGGCGCGCAACTGAATTTGTCCGACTATCGGGGCAAGGCCCTGTTGGTGGTAAATACCGCGTCACGCTGTGGCTTTACCCCGCAATATACCGCCCTGCAAACATTGTGGTCAGACTACCGCGATAAAGGATTGGTGGTGATAGGCGTCCCGTCTGATAATTTTGGCGGCCAGGAGCTGGATAGCGAAGCAGAGGTAAAACAATTTTGCGAGGTTAATTTTGATATCGATTTCCCAATGACCGCCATTACCCAGGTAAAGGGCAATAGCGCGCACCCCTTTTATAAATGGGCAAACGAACAGGTTGGTATGATGGGCAAACCGAAATGGAATTTTCACAAATATCTGATTGGCCGCGATGGCCAGGTAATAGACTGGTTTGCCTCTACAACCGCGCCGGATGGGGATAAAATACGTCATGCTGTCCAAGGGGCATTAGCCCAGGACAACCCCTCATAGTCGTTTTTTGAGACTGCCCCTGCAGGCAGATGCTTGATAAAAACAGGTTGGTCGTGTAAGCAAGGGAGCTGTGGTAACCGCTCTTAATTCTGGCTGAAAAGCGATGTGGCCTGATGCATAATATACCTAAAACCAACCAATTTGTCGTTGCCGCCCTATATCAATTCATTTCTGTCGAAGAGGTGACGGGGTGGCAAGAAAAGCTGCGGGATATCTGCACGTCCTGCCAGCTTATGGGGACCTTGCTTATTGCGGATGAGGGGCTAAATGGCACCATATCAGGACGCTATGATGATATGCACCGGTTTTTGGACTGGCTGCTGAACAAGACGATTTTCACCGCCCCGGAGCTAAAATTTGCGGTGCATGAAAAACTGCCGTTCCACCGCATGAAAGTCCGGCTTAAAAAAGAGATTGTCACAATGGGGGCAGAAGGGATCAGCCCGACAAAACAGGCTGGCACCTATGTTGCCCCCCAGGAATGGAACGCGCTGATAGCCGATCCCGATGTTATGGTTGTCGATACCAGAAATGATTATGAGGTGGCGATTGGCCAGTTTCAGGGTGCGGTAAATCCCCTGACCAAAACCTTTCGTGAATTCCCGCAATGGGCTGAAGAGCTGGCGGCCCTGCCAGAAGAAAATCGCCCAAAAAAGCTGGCTATGTATTGTACGGGCGGCATACGCTGCGAGAAATCTACCGCGCTGATGAAAAATCTGGGATTTGAAGATGTCTATCATCTAAAAGGTGGCATCCTGCAATATCTGGAAGATATCCCGCAAGAGCAGTCCTTATGGGAAGGCGAATGTTTTGTCTTTGATAGCCGGGTTGCGGTTGACCACAATCTGCAACGCGGAAAATATGAGCTTTGCCACGCGTGTAAGATGCCACTTAACGCCGAAGAAATGGCAACAGATGCCTATGTAGCAGGCATTAGCTGTCCACATTGCATTGACAAAACCTCGCCCCGGCAACGTGCGCGCTTTGCTGAACGCGCCCGCCAGATAGAGCTGGCCAGGGAACGTGGCACCGAACATATCGGCCCCACACGCCCCCATAAAAAACTGAAATAAACAAATAGAAAATTAGTTGCCGCGCAGAGCTGTTATCGCCGAGGCATATCCCTTGGCAGCCCCGAAAATAGCCGAACCCGCCACCAGATTATTGGCACCAGCGGCAATCACTTTTGCAGCGGTATCGGCGGTAATGCCGCCATCTACCTGTAGCTGGATATCCCGGCCCTTAATCATCTGAGATGCCTGCTCGATCTTTGGCAGCATCGCTTCGATAAAACGCTGGCCACCAAAGCCTGGATTAACCGTCATAACCAGCACTAGATCCACCCTGTCTATGCAATGCTGAATGGTGCTTAGCGGCGTGCCTGGATTGAGGGCTACACCTGCCTTGCAGCCCAATTCGCGGATATAGCTTAGAGTGCGATCAAGATGAGTACAGGCCTCTACATGTACGGTGATCCCCTGCACGCCTGCGCTCGCGAAATCAGCGAGCAGCGCATCGGGTGCCTCGATCATTAAATGGGCATCAAAATACGCATCTGTGCTGGCGCGTACAGCCTGAATAATCGGCGCTCCAAATGTCAAATTAGGCACAAATTGCCCATCCATCACATCCAGATGAATCCAGTCTGCCCCAGCGCTGTGCACATCGGCGATTTCCTGTCCAAGGGCAGCAAAATTACTGGCCAAAACAGATGGGGCAATAATGATCGGCTGGGTCGAATTGGACAGGCTCATCTTGATTTTCTCCTATGGGCAGGGCGCGAAAGCTGCATAAAAGCGAGACTGCCTAGACAACATCCCCTAGACAACATCTTTTGCTTTGAAATATGGCAAATTATCCTGCGCTGAACAGCCCATAACAGATAGCCGTTCAATGATTTGCAAGGCCCGCTGATATTTGCGTTCTAACTCTTCTTCCGAGCAATCCGCGAACAGCTCGCCACATAATAAAATGCCGTGATTAGCTTGCAAGGCCCGGATACGCCGGCCATGCATCAGCCCATCAACCAAAACCGCATGCTCAAATTCTTCGCCCTTAACTATCTGGATTCTGTTCTCGACAAGGAAATGCCGGATAGCCGCCTCGCCTTGCAAGGCAAAATGCCAGAATTCAGAATCAGAAGAAGATGGGGCGCCACTAACCAGGCTAAAGGCCTTGCAAAAAGCGAGGAAAATTAGCTCGTCTCGCTCTGCCCCTGTCCATGCGGTGCGCCCCAGCGTGCGCCAGATATCCTTATTCATTTCTTCATAAATCGCAGGGATCCGCTCAAAGAACAGGCGATGCAAGCCGATATCATTAACCGAATCTTCCATACGCTGTTCTTTATGGATATCGATAGCGCTGTACGAGCCGCATACCGGGCAGCCCGTATCCGAGAATTTATCCTTTAAATAGATATGCGAGCAACGCAAGCTGCTTTCCAGCTTGTTATCGCACAGGAAATAGCTTTGCTGTTCATCAACTGGCTGCTGGGCAATCCACTGGAATCTGTTTTTGTAGCGCAGATAGGTTCCGCGATGGGACCATAAGCTCCATTGCAGATGTTCTACTGGCCCAAAGGTAGACCAGTTGGAGCTGACATCAATAACCACACAGCTATCTTTACCTTCTGCAGCCCGCAGACCCCGGCCAACAGACTGGCCCCACAATACTTTTGACAAGGTCGGGCGCATATGCACGATCAAATTACAATGCGGGTTATCCCAGCCCTCGGCAAGCACGCCTACCGATACAACCGCCTCGACTTCCCCTCTGGCATGTGATGCCAGCATTTGCATTCGCTCTTTAATCGGCGTGCTGGCAGTAATCAGATTAACCGAAATACCCAGCTCTTCTATCGCCTCTACGGTAGTTTCCGCCACCGTTACATCTGGACAGAACCAAGCGGATATAGGCTTGGGTTTGACATTTTCCCGCTCTTCCAGATAAATCGAACAGGCATGGCTGATCATTGAGGATTTGATAATTGCAGGGGCCAGCTTGGTAACTGGAAAATCGCCTGAGCTGATATCAATAGAGGCCAATTCCAAATCATGGATAAAATGCGGGCGATAGCGCGGGCGCACCAAAATGCCTTCTTCAAACAGCTTTTCCATATCGGCGCCGTCAATAATCGCATCAAAAGCCAGGCTGAGCTGATCACGCTGATCTGCGGTCCGGCGTTCAGGTGACGCGGTTAACCCCAGAAGATGCGCATCATCGCGCCCTTTTTCCATAAAGCATTCCAGAATACGCTTATAGCCCGTACCATTGGGGGATACGCGGTGCGCCTCATCAATGATAATTAATTTGGCCTGTTCAACCGCATCATCCAGAATTTCGCGTGCCCGCGTACTGGTGGATAATAGCACATCATAATCTGCAAACGCCTTTTCCGAATGGTTAAGGTTTAATTTGCAGACCTTATGTTCTTTGGCCAGCGCGCGTTCCAGCTGTTCCAGCAGGACCAGACGATGGCACAGCACAATGACTTTCTCGCCAGCGTAGAATTGTCTGATAATCTCACTCGCCAGCACGGTTTTACCCGCCCCTGTCGGTGCTTTGACAATAAAACGTCTGTGCGCTTTCTGGATTTCCGGGAAACCGTCAATGATTTCCTGTTGCCATCTTCTGAGTTTCATCTAATGAAGACCTGTGAACCACATACAAAACTTTCAAGGCGCCTAGTCTACACTGTTTTTTTTAAAAGATAACCATTGAAATGAAAAAAAAATCACACATTGCGATCATTTATAGCCTTTTACCTGCATCTCCGGCAGGAAATAGCCCAAAAACAGGCTAAAGCAAGCTATTAATTCTATCCAAAAGCGCCGCGTTAATTTGACGCGGGCCTGTATCCAGCCTGTTTTTATGGCGTCTTTGGCCAGGCAGACGAACCCCCTCCAGCGCAGATAAGGTTTGTATGAAATCTTCATTATGGGCCTGCCAGCCTTCCCCCGCGATAAGTTGCGGGGACATGGCCAGTACAAATTCACCCCCCTTTGCCGGGCCGCCATCATTATTATCATGCTGGGCCGCTTCATAAGAGAAATAATCCCCTGTCATACCGGCTGCCAGAAACTCTACCATCAGCGCAATAGCGGACCCTTTATAGCCGCCAAAAGGCAATAATACCCCTTTTAAAATTTCTGCCGGATCATCCGAAGGCTGGCCATCTGGACCCAGACCAGTACCTGGCGGTACAGCATGTCCATCACGGGCGGCAATCTGAACATCCCCTTTGGCTAGGGTGGAGGTAGCCATATCAAATACAATCGGCGTATGGCCTGGACGCGGCCAAGCAAATGAAATCGGGTTAGTGCCAAAAAATGCCTGCGTCGCTCCGGCAGGGGCAACTGTTGGCTTGAAAGCGGTACAGGCAAGACCCGCCAGACCCTGTTCTGCCAGATATTCTGTTTCTGGCCACACCGCCGCAAAATGAAAAGAATTAATCACCCGCATCACAGCAATGCCGGTTTCAGAAGCCGCTTTTGCCAGCACCGGCAATCCCGCCTCTAGGGCCAATGGTGCATAGCCATGATCGCCATCCACGGTTATTACACAAGGCAGACCTTGCTGAATTTTAGGCACAGCATCGCCCTTCACCTTGCCAGAATTTAGTGAGGCAATATAGCCAGGCACGCGAAACAGGCCATGCGAGAGAGAGCCATCACGCTCTGCGCTTACCACTGTTCTGGCCAGCGCGGCCGCATTATCAGCAGAACATCCATGTTTGGTGAACACAGCTAGTGCCAGCTTTTCAATATCTGAAAGGCTCATTTCTTTTGTTTCTATATCGCTCATATTCTCGCACCTCCGCCTAGTTATAATAGTATCGCAAAAAAATAGCTTTGTATCATGGGTTAATCATTATCGACCAGACCTGCCCCGGCCCCCGACAAACGCGAGCTCTCCGTTTCGGGAACATAGGTTTGTGCCGCCAGGCTGTTCAGGCTCTGCCATATCTGTTTATCCACTTTGCACGGCCCGGATGGCGCGCTCATCTGCATGGAAATATCTTTGTCAGGCCAAATAACCACCCTGTCAGGCAGGGCGCTGATTTCGGCCAGCTGGCCAGGCGCGGTATCTGGCAGCAATATAGCAGAGGAAAGACCGTCTGCCTCTAGCCGGAATTGTTTTTGATAGATTAGTCCCGACCGCCATAACAGCCCGGCAACCATCAGCGGATGTAAAATTTTGTCAATCCGGACCTGCGCGCGATTACTGGATGCCAGCATCCAGTCAATCGCCGCAATCCCCTCATAGGCAGGGCGCAATCTGGTGATATGCAGACAAGCATTATCAACATGCAGATGAAGCTTGGTGCGCGCTGTTAGATTTTCTTCCATTTCGGCTGCCAGCATGCGCTCAAGCTCGCCACATCCATTAAATCCCGCATAATGCAACCAGCTGGAGGCAAGCGCAACATCCTCGGCTCTATCCTGCAAATATCCAGCGGCCAGACAGGCTTTTCTGGCTGTCTGATACACCTCATTTGCTGAGACTTGCATCATAAACACAGCCTTTCTGCTAGCCGCTGAGATGGGTTGGATGCAGTGGGAATAGCCAGTCATCCAGCTTCTGTGGCGATCCAGTTTCAAATTCTGCTGCGGTAGGGGCGCCCTGATAAAGGGTAATCCGTGTCCATTTATCTGATTTTGGATCGAATTTGCTGGCCCCAAAGAAAGATAATTTACATCTAAGCAGGTCAATTGCCCGGCACTTCTGACCCACCAAATTATCGTAAATCTCGCCATAGGGAAATTTGGCGATAGTCTGAACACGCCGAATGATATTTCGAAATTCTGGCGCACGAAGTAGAAAGGCGGCGACCAGCTCACCATCATCTGTGCTTGCCAGCGCGCTATTCAACTCCTTTATATACCGAGCGATATTAAAGGGCATTTCCAATTCTGCACCTGGCTCTTCATGCCGCAAGCCCAAACGCGGCTCCAGCTTGGCTGCAGACACATACCAGAACTGGGCCTCGGCTTCTGGCTGGTCAAAATCAATATCCTCTACCCAATTATAATGGGTGGCGATCAGTGATTTAACCTCGCCAAGGCGCATATCGGGTACCAGGCGCGGCTGGGCATCGGTTGCCATACATTCTGCCAGCATATCCACTTCTTCGGGAACCAGCTCTATAATCAGCGAGACCAGCAATTCCTGTAGCTCTTGCGAGCCATCTGCCGCCCGGTGATAAAGATCGGCAAATGGCGTTTTCTGGTCCAAAGGATGGTCAGATATATCTGTGCTTAACCTGTCCAATTCATCACGCAAAACATAAATTCGCTGCATCTGAATAGCGTCTTCAACTTGCCATTCCAGACAATGAAGGCGTGCTCGGTACAGCAAGCGAGCGGCGCGTTCTACCTGTGCTGGCGTAGCGTTTTGATAATGCAGAGCCCGCGCAAATGCTACCTCGCGGGCCATGATCCAGCTATTCAGCAAGCAAGGGTGGGTGACAAGGAACGGGGCCATTCCCAATCCGGTTGAATTGCCAACCCCCAAATAGCGCCGATTGGCGTCGGACAGCAGAACAGATTTCTGCCCGCCCCGCTGCTGGGCGCAATATTCTGCCAAAAATAGAGTGAATTCACGGATCAGGAAAACGGTTAGCATTTCTGCCTGAAACGCCCCTTCCATACCGGCAAATCCGGCAACCTGATCGCGGTCAGCGATACCGAATTTGCCATTCCCATAGACCGCTGTGGTACGCATTAAATAGCCTGTCGCCACCAGCAATTCATTATCTGGCTGGCGACCAGATGCCAGCGCTTCTACCACATGCTGGAACAGGCGAAGCGATTTATTCGCCCGTGAAAGGGTGAGGACACGCGCGTCATATCGGCCAGCTTCCTGGCGGGTAACTTCATCTGCCAGACGGTCAATATCTGCTGGCGAGGGGATGCCATCAAACAGGCAAAAACTGGCGTCCCACTGAGTGGCGATCACCCTGTCTGTGCGGGCATCATCCTCCAGATAGCGGCTATAGGCGATCAGCGAATAGGTCCGGCCAGATACAGGAATGCTGAACACCACATGCCCAAACCCATCGCTATCCAGCTGGCAAATCGGCATATGCATCACTGCTTTTTCAGCTGCCAGACGGCGTATCAATACCCGCATAAAGCTGAGGCGGTGCGGGAAAAAGGATCCCATCCGAGATAGCCGCATCACCTGATCAAATGGGCGCAAAACTGGCAGGGAAGCCCCGCAAGCCTGGTTATCTGCCTGTGGGTTGGAACGCGATGTCATCTATTTCTGCCCAATAAAATTTTCATCATAAAACCGCAGCCAGTTGCCGCCCATAATAGCGTCTGTATCCGCCACCGAAAAGCCAACATCCCGCAGCCCTTTGGCCAGATTAGGAAAGTCCTTTATGCCCTTAAACCATGCGGGCTGGGGCGGGAATCCCGGATGTGCAGCGCTGCCTTCGCCAAAATCAGTTTCCCGTGACCAGCGCCCGTTACGCATCCATTCTACCACAGAATCAGGCTGGTCCTGGCATAAGTCAGAGCCAATTCCCAATGCCGAAACCCCATAGCGTTCTGCGGCTTCTGCTATCATCTGGCAAAAGCTTTCCAGACTGCACGCACTGCCCTCTTTTAGATGGTGCGGATATAAAGAAAACCCTATCATGCCTCCGCTTTGTGTCAGTGCTTCTATCAACTTATGGGATTTATTGCGGCGGGCAGGATGCCACCAATCGGGATTTGCGTGGGTGATTGCAATAGGTCGCTCGGAGGCCTCAATCGCCTCCAGGCTAGAGCGTTCTGCAGAATGGCTCATATCAATAACCAGCCCTACACGGTTCATTTCTTTAATCGCTTGCCTGCCAAACCGTGTCAGGCCCGGATCTTCCGCCTCGTAACATCCGGTCGCCAGCAAGGATTGATTATTATAGGTTAATTGCATAAAGCGCCCGCCCAGCTGATGCAGGATTTCAATCAACCCGATATCATCTTCCATAGGCGCACAATTCTGGAACCCATAGAAAATTGCGGTGCGCCCGCTTGCATGGGCGGTGCGAACATCCGCGCCAGTACGCCCAAACATCAACCTGTCTGGATGGGCTTCGATATAGCGGTTCCAGCTAATCATATTTTCGACGGTCTGGCGGAAATTTTCGTGATAGCAAATCGTGACATGTACCGCTGCCAGATGCGCTTGTGCCATTTCATCAAACAGGGCAGGCGACCAGTTTGCATATTGCAGATTATCAATATAAAGCGGTTTTTTCGACATATCGTGCGGTTTCCTATTGCCCCTCACACCTGTTCTAGCCTGATGTTAACCCAGCTTTATCAACAGCAAAATCAGATAAGGGGAACTTTAGCCTAATCTGCTTTCCAGCCAATCAGCAAGCTGCAATAGCTTGGCATCCCGCCCTGTGGTAGCGGTTAGCTGAACACCAACCCCCAGACCCTTTGGCCCGTGTATTTTATATGCGCCCCCTATTGGCAGGCTGATAGATGGATATCCGGTCAGGCTCCATAAACAATTGCAAATAGAATCGCCTGTTCCCTGTTCAAACAGGGGCGCCTCGCCAGGTGCAGACGCGCTAAGCAGCCCATCATATCCGGCCAGCAATTTATCAAAAAATGCTATCGCATGGTCGCGCGCGTCCATTGCAGCAAGATAATCTGTCTTGTCTATTTCTTCCCCTCTTTTGATAGCCGCTAATATTTCCTCGCTCATCTGCTTTTCGTGGGCGGCAGCCAGCGGGCCAATATTTTGGTAAATCTCGTAATCATAGATGGTTTTATGCGCCTGTAAAAAGCGGTCTATTTCAACATCC
>JBMHCK010000080.1:0-5802 GCA_049889955.1 Puniceispirillaceae bacterium (SeqCode) | reverse complement strand
GATTTCTTAGGCATTGATTATCTGACCATTATCATCGCGGCGATTGTGCCAGCACTTGCTTATTATTTATCTCTATTTGTGACAGTGATTTTTGAGGCTCGCGCTCTGAATATGAGTGCTTCGGATGCTGAGGATTTAGAACCGATTGTCATTCAGGACTGGATCAATCTTGTCCTTGTTGTCCTGCCGATAGCAACAGTTGTGTTTGCGCTTGTATCAGGGTTCTCTGCCGCAGGTTCAGCAATGTTAGCACTCACGCTGCTTATAGTTCTGAGTTTCATTAATCCAGATATTCGCAAAAAACCGTTCATTGTTGTTGAGAGTTTTGCAAAAGGCGGCATCACCTTTGGTCGCTTACTTATGGCGATTGGCACGATTGGCATCATTATTGCTGTCTTAGGGTCTACTGGACTACCTCTGGAATTTGCAAAGGTCGTTAATGCAAATGCTTCAGATAGCTTATTAGTCGCCTTGATTTTCGCTGCTTTGGCCTCTTTAGCTTTGGGGATGGGCATGCCAACTTTGCCGGCCTATCTTACAATCATCGTGATTTTAGGACCTGCGCTAACAACGCTTGGCCTGAGCAATCTGACCGCTCATTTCTTCGTATTTTATTTTGGTGTAGCATCAGCCATTACACCACCCGTTGCGATGGCGGCCTTTGCAGCAGCGGCAATTGCAGGTGGTGGTGCGATATCCACAGCTGCTGCCGCAACAAGAATTGGTGTGGTCATTTTTGCCATACCATTCCTTTTTGCCTTTAATCCTGAGATGCTGATTGTCTCAGAAGCTGGTGGCGAAGCGACGCTTGTTGGCTTTGGCTATTTGATCCTGCGCCTTTTAGCGATGGTATATTTGCTTGCATCAGCTACCTCACGCTTTGATTTAACGCGCTTATCTCTGTTTGAAGTCGCCACAAGGATAGCGATTGGTCTAGCACTTATTCATCCAGAATTTTCTGTAAATGGCCCTGCCTTATTAATAGGTGCAGCTATCATCGGGTATCACTTTATTACTGCTAGAGAAAAGGCCGTATCAGCATGATAGAGCGTCCAAATATTCTTTATATTATGACTGATCAGCATCGTGCTGATTGGCTTGGATGTGCTGGCCATAAGGTCGTGCAAACGCCTCATATAGACAAGCTAGCAGAGCGTGGTACCCGCATGACCAATTTTCATGTAACGTCGCCTATCTGCATGCCAAATAGAGGTGCAATTTTCACAGGCCGTTATCCGTCAGTTAACGGGTTGCGTCATAATGGTCTGGCCTTGCCGATGAATACTAATACTTTTGTAGAATTATTGCGCGGCAGCGGTTATCAAACAGCCTCGATAGGCAAAAGCCATCATCAGCCATTTTCGCCGAATAAGGCTGTGCGGGTAGATGAAGAGCCAGATGTAAATGCTCTCTATCCAGAGGCTTCACAGCCAGATGGTGAAAATTATGAGCATGAGCGTCCAGAATTTTATCAAGGTGAGCGCGTAGCTGACTTTCCCAATCCCTATTATGGGTTTGAGCATGTGCGCATGGCAACAGGGCATTCAGATCAATGTGGCGGCCATTATCTGCAATGGTTAAAAAGCAAGCGCGATGATTGGCAAGATTTGCGTGACAGACACAATCAGCTGCCACATGATTATCAAAATATGCAAGCCTTTAGAACGCCCATACCAGAAGAGCTATATCCCAGTTCCTACATTAAAGAGGAAGCAAAGGCTTACCTGAAAAACGTGGCAAAATCTGAAAAGCCATTTTTCAGCTTTGTTTCATTTCCGGACCCGCATCACCCTTTTACACCGCCAGGCAAATATTGGGATATGTATGACCCGGAAGATTTTGAGGTTGATTTGCCATTTGAGGCACATCAGAATCCCCCACCACAATTATCAGAGTGGAAACGACGCATGGATGAGGGGATATTGCCTGCGAATAAAGAGCAACCTTTCATGGCATCAAAACGTGATTTGCAAGAGGCGATGGCTCTTACCGCTGGCATGATCACAATGATCGATGATGCGATTGGTGAGATTATCCAGACGCTTGAGGAAACTGGTCAGGCAGATAATACCATTATCATTTTTAACTCTGATCATGGTGATTATATGGGGGCATTCTCTCTTCTGCTAAAGGGGCCGTTTGGACATGATTCAGTGAATCGTGTACCCTTTATTTGGGTAGAGCCAGATGGCGCATGCAAAGGCACAAGAGATACACTTGCGGCCTCATTGGATATTGCGCCAACAATTCTAGAGCGCTGCGGCGTGAAATCTTATTACGCTATGCAGGGCCAGTCATTTTTAAGCCAACTAACAGATAATGCAGTTGGTCGCGACTATGTCCTGATTGAGCATGAGGAAAACAAAGTGTATCCGGGCTTTGATAAGCGTCCTGTGATGCGATACCTGATCACCGATGAATACAGGCTCAGCATTTATAAAGGTGGCCAAGAAGGCGAGCTTTATCATCGCGCCTCAGATCCTAAGGAGACACGAAATCTCTGGCATGAACCCAATGCACAGGAAGATAAGCAAAAAATGATGGCGTTGTTTGCGCAGGCCATGTTGGAGGCTGTTGAACAAGGCCCATGGCCTAAATGGTTTGCCTGAGGGATAAGTTAAGATGACAAAACAACTCCAAAATTATATCGCAGGTCATTGGCAAAGCTCTGATAAAATTTTTGTTAAAACCAGTCCTTTTGATGGCAGTCTTGTTGCTGAGGTTCATGAAGCCACGTCTGATATGGTTGATGAGGCTGTAACAGCTGGCCATGCTGTTTCCATTGGTAATGAATCACATTTATGGGGCGCGCTCCCGATGCGCCAGCGTCTTGCCGCCATCTATGATTTTGCTGATAAATTGCTTGGCCGTGTTGATGATTTGATTGCCGCAGATATGGCTGATACGGGGCGGAGCTACTGGCAAGCATCTACATTTGATGGGGCAAGAGCCGCGCGTTTGTTTAAGGCTTACGCTGATATGGCGGTTGGGCTAGAGAGCCGCTCCTCTATATTCTCAGGCGAGTTAGGGTTTCAAGGGCTATGGTATACAACGCGCCGCCCCAAAGGCGTGATTGCCTGTATTTGCCCATGGAATGTCCCTTTGCTTATGGCGGCGATGAAAGTAGGCCCTGCTCTAGTTATGGGTAATGCTGCTATCTTGAAGCCTTCTGAAGAAACACCTTCATCAGCGACTGTTCTGGCAGAAGTTATTGCCGCTTCGGATATTCCAGATGGCGCCTTTTCTTTGATACATGGTTTTGGTCAGAATTCAGCAGGCGAGTTCCTGACCACACATCCACAAGTTGATGCCATCACCTTTACTGGGGAAAGTGGTACAGGGGCGGCCATTATGAAGGTGGCGGCAACTGGTTTGCGCGAAGTCTCTCTAGAATTAGGCGGGAAGAACCCTGCGCTTATTTTTGAAGATGCGCAGATGGAACATGTTCTTGAAGGTGTGCGTCGCTCGGCCTTTTTTAATTGCGGGCAAATTTGTTTTTGCACAGAGCGCGCTTATGTACATCACAGTCGTTTTGATGAATTTGTTGATAAGATCTCAGAAGTGGCTAATGGAATTGTGATTGGTGAGCCAAATCATAATAGCTTTAATATCGGCCCTCTTATCAGCCGATCACACAGAGAAAAAGTCACATCTTTATTAGATAGCGTTACCCAAGAAGGCGGTGAGTTTACTGCTGGCGGCGGTATTCCGCAATTTGGCGACGATAGAGACGAGGGCGCCTTTATCCAGCCATCTGTTGCCGTTGGCCTGCGCGAAGATGCTACTTTTGTGAAAAAAGAAGTCTTTGGCCCTGTCTTGCACGTTTCTCCATTTCAGGAAGAAGAGGAAGTCATCGCACTTGCCAATGACACTGATTATGGTCTTGCAACAAGTATTTGGACTCAGAATATGAGCAGGGCGCATCGCGTTGCCCCACAAATCAGAGCAGGGCATGCATGGATCAATAGCTGGCAAATACGTGATTTGATGAGCCCTCTCTCTGGCGCAGGCTTATCTGGTATAGGCGAACAAGGGGGACGAAACTCGCTAGAATTTAGCTCTTTGCCGCAAACCATTACAGCACGGATATTTGATAATGAGTAAATCAGCTGATCAAATCATTGCCGGTGAAGCCCTTCTGCGCTCTTTAAAGCTTAATGGTGTTGATAAGCTGTTTATGAATCCGGGCAGTGATTTCGCACCCATTATTGAGAGCTATGCTTCCTCTGAAAGAGATAATTTTCCAGACCCTGTTATGGCGATGCATGAGCATGTCGTCGTCACAATGGCTCATGGCTATTATCTGGCCACAGGGCAGATGCAGGCTGCTGCAGTACATGTCAATGTGGGCCTTGCCAATGCCTCTATGGCACTCATTAATGCGCATAGTGATGATGTGCCGATATTCATGATGTCTGGTCGTAACCCCCTTACAGAAGGCGCGCGCGAGGGTAGTCGTCACACGCCAATCCAATATGGTCAGGAGATGTTTGATCAAACAGGCATAGTGCGTGAAACGGTCAAGTGGGATTATGAGTTGCGCTATGGTGATACAATTTCTGCTCTGGTGGATAGGGGATGCGCGATTGCGCGTCAGGAACCAGCTGGCGCTGTTTATCTGTCTTTGCCAAGAGAGCCGCTTTGCGAGATGGCAGATAAGCCGATTTTATCATCGCAATCCGTGCCCACAAAACCCTATCCTGACCCGGAGGCGATAAAGACATTAGCTGATGAGATTGCACAAGCCAAAAACCCTCTCATCATTTGCTCTCGTGGTGACACTGAGGGACAAGTAGGCGCACTTATCACACAAATTGCGCAAGAAAATACTATTGCTGTCAGTGAAGTGTTTGTGACACGCAATCTGTTAGCCACCGATTTTAACTTTAATATTGGGGGGCAAATTGCAACCCATCTTCCTCTTGCTGACCTTGTGCTTGTCGTGGATGCGCCTGTTGCGTGGATTGCCTCTAAAGCAAAGCCTGCTGATGGTGCAAAAATTATTCATTTAGGCCCAGACCCTCTATTTGGGCGTATTCCTGTCAGAGGGTATGAAGCAACAAGACATATTCAATGCGATACTGCGGCAGGGCTTGAAGCTTTAAATGCTGCATTGCCTTCGAAAGTAAATGCAGAGCGCGCAAGCAAGATACATCAAAAGCATTTGGCTTTCAGGTCAAAAATCCAAGATAAGGTAGAGGCTTGTGAAGGGGATGTCCTCAATAAGCCATTTGTTGCAAAATGCGTATCTGACATAATCGGTGATGGGGTGATATTTGCTGAACGTGCAGGCCCATTAGCATTGTATAATGTCAAAGGGTCAAATCATTGGTTTGGTAATACGCAAGCAGGTGGTTTGGGCTGGGCGCTTCCCGCAGCGCTTGGGTTCCAATTAGCTGACAAAGACAGGCTCGTAGCATGCATTGTGGGCGATGGGTCCTATGTCTTTGCTAATCCAATCGCTTGTCATCAGGCGGCAGAAGCACAAGGCTTAGCGCTATTGACGATTATTTTGGATAATGGTTCTTATGATGCGGTGCGCATTTCAACGCTCGATATTTACCCCTCAGGAAAAGCAGCTAAAGCCAATCATGTGCCTATGGTGCCGTTTTCCCCAAACCCTGATTATTCAGCGATCGCAGAAGCTGCGGGGTGCGCGGTTTTTCATGTATCATCAGCCGATTCTTTGAGGGAAACCTTAGTTAATGCATTAGGCATAATAAAAAACGATAAAAAACAAGTGCTTATCAATATTAAAGTTGGAATGGATGATGGTGAGAAATAATATTGAGCATTTATTTA
>JBMHCK010000079.1:0-11826 GCA_049889955.1 Puniceispirillaceae bacterium (SeqCode) | reverse complement strand
AAATCGCCTGTCAGGGCGGCCAGCCCCCATCCCCGGTCAGGATGCGGTGTTTGGCGCAACCAGCCAGAAAGATGGGCTAGCTTTACATTACGGCGCGGCGAGAAAATCAGCGCATCCAAAAGCTCTGAAAACCGCTTCATTCCATCGCCTCTTCATAACCGATAAGAGAGAGCGCCCGCGCAGATATTCCGCGCGTTCTACAGGCATGGATCAGCGCATCCTCGCGCCCATGGGTTACCCACACCTCCTTTGGGTTTACCTGCTCAATGGTGGCCAGCAAATCATCCCAATCTGCATGATCAGATAAAATTAGCGGGAATTCCACACCGCGCTGTTTTGCCCGTTGTCGTACCTGCATCCAGCCAGAGGCAAAGACTAGCAACGGATCGGTCAGGCGCCTGGCCCAGCTTGTCCCCATCGCTGAGGGGGGCGCCAGAATAATAGCCCCTTCCAGCTCTTTGGACGGCTTGCCCCGCTCGGCTACACTGGCTGGGCGTAATTCCCCCAGCTCTATGCCATGTGCCTGATACAGATCACACAAATTCTTCATCGCCCCATGAAGATAGATTGGTGCGTTATAGCCGCCCGCCCGAAGCAGGGCTATCACCCGCTGTGCCTTGCCCAGCGCATAGGCCCCTATCAGGATAGAGCGTTCCGGAAATAGCGCCTTAACCCCCAGCAACCTGTTGATTTCACTTTGCGGGTCTGGATGGCGAAATACAGGCAGGCCAAAGGTCGCTTCGGTAATAAAAACATCACATGGAACAATCTGAAAGGCAGCGCAGGTCGGGTCGGCTTTGCGCTTGTAATCGCCGGCAGCTATCAGCCGGGTATTGTGATAATCAATGATAATTTGTGCACTGCCCAGAATATGTCCCGAGGGGGCCATGCTGACCCGCACATCACCTAGCTGCATCTGCTGGCCATAGCTAAGCGGTGTTTTTATCGCTGCGAAATCATTTCCATAGCGTGCCGCCATAATAGCCAGCGTTTCCGGCGTTGCGATAACCTGATGATGGCCTGGACGTGCATGATCAGCATGACCATGCGTAATAAGCGCGGTTTGGCATTTTAAAAGCGGGTCAATATACGCCCCTGCCGGCAGAACAGATAGCCCTGCATTGTCTATCTTCACCCAATCCATAGCACCACGCTTATCGGTTTTGCTGCCTTATAGCTAGGATGTTTTTTCGGTTCCAAAAAGCTTGGCATAATCCTCACTATTGATGGTTTTTAAATCTTCACGCCACTCTGCCCCTACAGCGCCGCCAGCCTGAACAGCCGGACGCTCCAGTAATTTTTTGCGCCAAGCCTTTACATGCGGATAGGCCTCTATATCCACCTTCTGGCGCGCATAGCTGCGGGTCCATGGCAAAATAGCAATATCGGCAATTGAATAGCTGTCCCCGGCAACAAATTCCTGTTGCGACAGGCGTTTATCCAGAACACCATATAACCTGTTTGCCTCGCCAGAATAGCGCTTCATGGCGTAATCAATCCGCTCAGGGGCATAGAAATTAAAATGATGTGCCTGGCCTAGCATTGGCCCAAAACCACCCATTTGCCACATTAGCCATTCATGTACCTGTATCTGGCCACGCCTGTCTTTTGGCATCAGCTTGCCTGTCTTGGCCGCCAGATATAATAATATCGCCCCGGATTCAAATACAGATACAGGCTGGCCATCCTCGCCATCATGATCGATGATAGCCGGCATCCGGTTATTTGGCGAAAAAGCCAGAAAATCAGGATTAAACTGCTCACCCTTGCCAATATTTACAGACTTGACCGAATAATCCAATCCCATCTCTTCGAGAGCGATAGTGATTTTATGCCCGTTTGGGGTGGGCCAGTAATATACATCAATCATGCCGGGTGCCTTATTTTTATCTGTTTTGCGAAATGGTTTTCAGGCATAACCCCTAGATGCATAGCTCTGCGCGCAGATAGGCAAATGCCCCCTTGGGTTTGTTCCTATTTGGATTAGATATAGAGTTAATCTAGAACAAACAATAGGCTTATCTATGCCTTTGCCGCAACAATTCGCTGACTGGTTCAAGGCCAAGGGATGGACACCACATCCTCACCAGCACGCCATTATAGAAAAAACGGCGGCAGGACACCCGGTATTGCTGGTAGCGCCAACAGGTGCAGGGAAAACCCTGTCCGGTTTTCTGCCCAGCCTGATAGATTTAACCACCACCCCTTGTCAGGGATTACATACGCTGTATTTGTCGCCGCTAAAGGCTTTGGCGGTAGATATCGCCAGAAATCTGGAAGCCCCGGTTGCCGAAATAGGACTGGATATTTCTATAGAGACACGCACCGGTGATACCCCGCAATCCAAGCGAAACCGGCAGCGCACCACCCCGCCAAATATATTACTCACCACCCCTGAATCGCTAGAGCTGATGTTGAGTTGGCCAGATGCAAACAAGCTGTTTGGCCAGCTACGCTATATCATCATTGATGAAATTCACGCGCTGGCTGGCCATAAACGCGGAGATTTGCTGTCTCTATCCTTGGCCACATTGCGCCATATTGCACCATCCTGTTGTAATATTGGCCTGTCTGCTACCATTGCCCGGCCAGATGATATGCGGGGCTGGCTGTCTGAGACACCACAGAGGGTGGAAATCATCCAGCCGCGCCTGGATAAAAAAATTACGATTGATATTCTGGATAGCGGGGCTGTTTATCTGCCCTGGGCAGGTCATAGCGCTCTTTATGCCGCCGCCGAGATATATGGGTTGCTAAAAACCCATCGCCCGACCCTGATCTTTGTAAATACCAGAGCGCAGGCAGAAATGATGTTTCAGGCATTATGGCGGGAAAATGACTTAAATCTGAAAATTGGATTGCATCATGGCTCTCTTGATGTTGGTCAGCGTCGGCGCATCGAAGCGGCGATGGCCCGCGGTGAGCTAGATGCCATTGTGGCTACCTCCTCTCTGGATTTAGGGATTGATTGGGCAGATATTCGCCTGGTTATACAGATTGGCGCCCCAAAAGGGACCTCTCGGCTTATCCAGCGTGTTGGACGCGCGGGTCACCGCCTGGACGCCCCTAGCCAGGCTGTTATTGTGCCTGCCAATCGTTTTGAAGTGCTAGAAGCGCTAGCCGCGCGCCTGGATGTAGAAGCAGGCAGGCTGGATGAGCTGCCGGACCATGACGGCGCGCTGGATGTGTTAAGCCAGCATATTGTTGGCCGTGCGGTAGCTGGCCCCTTTGATGCTGACATGCTGTTCAAGCAAATTAAAACAGCCCCACCCTATAGCCATTTATCGCGCGATCAGTTTGATAAGGTGTTGGATTTTGTGGCAACGGGCGGCTATGCGCTGGCCCATTACACGCAATTTCAACGGCTGGTGAGAGGGGTAGATGGGCTGTGGCGCCTAACCTCGCGCCGGGTGGCCACCAGATGGCGTATGAATATCGGTACCATTGTTGAAACCTCTACCATGAAAGTGCGCATGAAAGGTGGGCCCCAACTGGGGGACATTGAAGAATATTTTGTCCAGAATCTAACCGCAGGGGACAGCTTTATTTTTGCTGGACGAATTCTGGAATTTATTGGCATTAGAGCCCAGCAGGTATTGGTGCGCGCCTCTACCGCAAAAGAGCCTAAAATTCCTGCCTATGCAGGTGGGCGGCTGCCGCTTAGCCCGGGCCTGGCGGTGCGGGTACGTGCCTTGCTGCAAGATGTATCCTTGCATCGCTATCTGCCGGATCAGGTGCGGGAATGGCTACGCCTGCAAGCGCAAAAATCAGAACTGCCGCCGCCGGACAAGCTGTTAGTAGAAACCTTTAAGCGCGGCCAAAAATTTTATATGGCCGCCTATGGGTTTGCCGGACGCAATGCCCATCAAACGCTTGGCATGCTGCTTAGTCGGCGCATGGAGCGCGAGGGCTATGGCCCGCTCGGCTTTGTCGCAACTGATTATGCCATTGCGCTATGGTCGCGCCATCTGGTCACCGCCCCTGAAACCCTATTTTCCAGTGATATATTAGGCGATGACCTGGAAGAATGGATGGCAGAATCAACGATGCTAAAGCGCAGTTTCTGGCAAGTGGCTATTATTGCTGGGCTAATAGATAAACGCGGGCCAGGCCAGGAAAAAACCCAGAAACAGGTTACCATCAATTCAGACCTTATCTATGATGTCCTACGCACCCACCAACCCGATCATTTGCTGCTGGAAGCAACCCGCCAGGATGCCGCACGTGGCCTGACCGATGTGCATAGGCTGGCAGATTTACTGACCAAATTTGAGGGCAATATCCTGCATAAAAACCTTGCCCATATTTCGCCCCTATCTGTGCCATTATTGCTAGAGGTCGGGCGGGAAGCGGTAACCGCCTCAGCGGTTGATGATTTACTTTCCGATTTAGAGCATACCCTGCTAGAAGAAGCCTTTGGAGATACAGAGCCGCAAAGCGCTAAAAGCCATTTTCAAGGCCAGCTGCTGTGAAGCCAGATATTATCAGGCCTGTTTGTGGGGTTGGGCACGTAAAGGGGTGTAGATGACTAGGGGAAAACACCTTATTGAAACGCGCTTTTGCGGCGTGAAATTACATCTACATGCGGATGCCAGCCTGTATCTGCCGGAAACTGGCATGCTGGTTGTATCTGACCTGCATTTGGAAAAAGGTCAGGCCCAGTCAAAGGCCGCTCCCCTGCCCCGATTTGATACAGATGAAGGTTTGGCAAAACTATCTGCTGCTATTGCTCGTACTAATGCTAAGGAAGTAGTTTTTTTAGGAGATAGTTTTCATACAAGCCTGCAGGCATTTCAGCTGCCGGATATTTATAAAAAACAGCTATTAGAGTTATCAAAAACTCGCCGCTTCATCTGGATCACCGGAAATCATGATACCGCGCTTCCAGATTTTTTGCCGGGCGATATTTTGCCAAACTACAGTGCTGCTGGCCTTTATTTTACCCACCAAATCGGGACAGAAGAGGCAAAAATATCGGGTCTGATATGCGGGCATTATCATCCCAAAGCCCGGCTTTCGCTGCAACTTAGGCGGATTAGTGGCAGATGTTTTATCGATGATGGGACAAGGATGATACTGCCAGCCTTTGGCATTTTTACCGGTGGTCTGAATATTTTAGACCCAGCTATTCAACAACTGCTGGGAAGACCACAATTGGCGCATTTCTGTCACGCAGGCAAGATTTACAGATTTCCAGTAGACCGCAAGGTCTTCAAAAAGAGCTAGGATGATATGGGATATTCCGCCCATCAGGCGGGGTAGGTAAAAAAGGGACAGGGTAGATGCGTATTGCGGTAATTGGTGCCGGAGTTTCAGGATTAGGGGCAGCCTGGCTAGCCCGTCATGATCATCATGTAAAATTATATGAAAAGGCCCCCAGGATCGGCGGTCATGCCCATACGGTAGATGCCGATTTTGGCAGCGATTCTATCGCTGTTGACACCGGATTTATCGTCTACAATGAGGCGAATTATCCTAACCTTATCGGCCTATTCGACGCGCTGGGGGTTGAAACCCTGCCAACCGATATGTCGTTTTCTGTATCCTTGCGTGACCAGAGCTTTGAATATGAAGGATCGCTTGGCGGCTTGCTGGCACAAAAATCAAACCTGCTAAAGCCGCGCTTCTGGTCGATGCTGGCAGGACTGATAAAATTCTATCGCACTGGTATGGCCGAAAAAGATAACGGGCCGGAAGGTGAAACACTGGCTGGCTTTATCAAGAGATGCAAGCTGTCAGATGCGTTTGTTGAAGATCATTTGCTGCCTATGGGGGCGGCGATCTGGTCCTGTCCAGCAGAAACAATGCTGGATTATCCGGTTCGATCGTTCTTGCAGTTCATGGATAATCACCGGCTGATGGATTTTACGGGTCGGCCCATGTGGCGCACGGTTAAAGGCGGATCGCGCAGCTATGTTGAAAAAATGGTCGCTGACCTTGGTGATGCGATAGAGCCAAACACGCATATCACCTCACTTCGCCGCGAGGCTGGCGGGGTTGTTCTGACTATCGAGGGACAGGGCGAGGTATGGTATGATTATGCCATTATGGCCGCCCATGCTGATGAAAGCCTGGCTATGATAGAAGATGCCAGTATCGAAGAGCGTGATATCCTGTCCAGCTTTTCTTTTTCCGATAATCACGTGATATTGCATTCAGATGCGCGCTTAATGCCGCGGCGGCGCGGCGCATGGGCTGCATGGAACTATTTGGAAAATAGCGATAAAACGCTGGCAGTTACCTATTGGATGAACCGCTTGCAAAGCCTGGATCCGAAATTTCCGCTGTTTGTGACGCTTAACCCGGAAACCCGCCCTGATGCCGAGCTTATTCACCGCGAAATTGACTATCAGCACCCTATTTTTGATAGCAAGGCTATTCAGGCGCAACGCGATTTACCAAAAATTCAGGGCAAGGACGGGCTGTTCTGGTGCGGGGCCTGGACGGCCTATGGCTTTCACGAAGATGGGCTAAAATCTGCGGTTGCAGTGGCTAAAAGCCTGCATATCGAGGTGCCATGGAAAACCCCGACCCAAGCGGTGGCCCCTATCGCGCTATCAGATGCAGAACAGTTGCATATTAAACCTGCCTGATATTAGAGTAGAAGTGGGATTTATAAGGCCGGCTATTATGCAAACACCTGCTTGTCATTTGGTGACATCACAGATTACCCATACCCGCTATGGGCCGCCGGCGCATGTCCTGCACCGCACGGGACTGTCTGTGCTGATAGATTTGGACAGGCTGCATGTAGCTAATCAGATAAGTGCTTTTTTCTCGGTAAACCGATTTAATCTGTTTTCTTTTTATGAGCGGGATTTCGGTATTAACCATAAATCTCATCCAAATCGAACAGCAGAGACACAGTCACTAGCTGGCTATATCCGCGAGCTGGCATCCCCTTATCTGGAGGGGCGTTCCATTGCGACGATAAAGCTGCTGGCCTTTCCGCGCATCCTTGGTATCGCCTTTAATCCGATTACCATTTATCTATGTTATGATGCGCAAAATCAGCCCTGTTTTTATGTTTATGAGGTGCATAACACCTTTGGCGATGCCCATTCCTATATCAGTGTTATAGAGGCTGACCAGCCGCATATCCTGCACCGCGCAGATAAAAAGCTGCATGTATCCCCGTTTTTCTCTCTACAGGGATATTACCGTTTGGCGGTAAAGCAACGCGGCGAGAACATCACCGTTTTGGTGAATTACGCCCAGGATAGCAAACAGCTTTTAACCGCCCGCTTGCAAGGAAAGATTCAGAAATTGCAAAGTATCAGCCTGTTAAAGGCCCTGTTTATTCAGGGGTTTTGGCCGCTTCGACCGCTTTTATCTATTCATGTAGAAGCGCTGAAACTTTTTATCAAAAAATGCCAATTCTATAAACGCCCCCCTCCTCCATCACAGCCAGCAACGCTGGCTACCCCTTTGAAAAACAAAAAAGAGCACGTGTGATATGATGTTGTTTACTGGTCAAAGCCTAAAAGAAAAAGCTTTATTGAAATTATTGTCCCATCTGGAATTTGGCTCGCTGGAACTCACCCTGCCAAATAGCGATACCCATTATTTTAAAGGCCACCAACCCGGCCCAGAATGTGATCTGCAGCTAAACGCGCCAAAAGCGCTAAACCGCCTGTTATCAGATGGCAAAATGGGGTTCTGCGAGGGCTATATGGCCGGCGAGCTAGATAGCTCTGATCTATCTGCGCTAGTACAGCTAGCTGTATTGCATGACAGCTATATCGAGGAAAATATGTCCTTTGGCCGGCTGCAAACCCTATTTCGGAAGTTGCTGCATTGGCGCAACCGAAACAACAAGCAAGGCTCGCGGCGCAATATCAGCTATCATTATGATCTGGGCAATAATTTCTATGAAAAATGGCTGGATAATTCCATGACCTATTCGTCGGCTATTTTCGCTGATGAAGAGGAAAAGCTGGATGCTGGTCAGCGCCGAAAATATGAAAGGCTGGCAGATTTGGCAGATATCCAGCCTGGCGATCATGTATTGGAAATTGGCTGTGGTTGGGGCGGATTTGCTGAATATGCCGCCGCTGAGCGCGGGGCCATCATAGATGGCATTACCATCAGCCCATCCCAGCATGATTTCGCCAAAAATCGGATTGAACAAGCTGGCCTTTCTGACAAGGCCCATATCCGCATGTGTGATTACCGTGATTTGGACAAACGATATGATAAAATCATTTCCATAGAGATGTTTGAAGCGGTTGGAGAGGCCTATTGGCCAATATATTTCAAAACGCTTTCCAACTGCCTTAAATCAGGCGGCAAGGCAGCGCTGCAGGTGATCACCATTGATGATGCAGCCTTTCATGAATATAAATCCCAGCCTGATTTCATCCAGAAATATATTTTCCCCGGCGGCATGTTACCATCCATGGAGGGGCTGGAAAATCCGCTTGCGCATGCTGGATTAAAGCTGGATCGCCATGATGGATTTGGCCTAGATTATGCCCGGACCCTGGCATTATGGCGAGAGAAGTTCCTGTCCGCATGGCCAGAATTACGTCAAATGAACAAGTTTGATCAACGCTTTAAGCGAATGTGGGAGTTATATTTATGCTATTGTGAAGGCGGGTTTCGCGCTGGCATGATTGATGTAAAACAAATGCTGATTGAACATCGCTCATCCCAATAAGTGGGCAGCCTATCTCGCTTTATGAAATAGCGATAGTCCAATGGCTATCTGTGTGCGTATCCGCAAGGAATAGTTTACAGAGGCCAATTTTGACACCTGACGCATCCACATTAATAAGCGCGCATCACCCGGCGATTTTTGAGCCGGAAGCCTTCTTTACCGGCACGCTGGCCTGCTCTGGCATGTTCATTGATCGCTTTGGTCATGTCCGCCGCCGGTTTGTAGCAGATATCAGATGTGAGCAGCAGGATAATGGCTTCAGCCTCTATGAACATTTCCTGTTTGATGATGGTGAAACAGAAGATCGGGTCTGGCATATCAACAAGCAGACTGATGCTCTGTATCACGGCGAATGCGCTGATTTGGACGGCCGGGCGGTTGGCGTGCTGGAAGGACCAGCCTTGCGGTGGCGATATCAGTTTAATCTGGATATCGGGTCGCGGAAAATTAAAGTCAGCTTTGATGATTTAATGGTACAGCAATCTGCTACGGTGGTCCTGAACCGGGCAAAGGTGCGTAAATTTGGCATTTTGCTAGGTGAGTTATTCATCACCTTTCAACGCACCCCGCCACTCACCGCACAAGCAGCAGAATAAGCCCCGCTTATCAGAGCGAGAAAAGGCGCATAATCCGGCGTGTAATCCAGCCAATATAAGGCAGGCGGGCCAGTAATTGGCTGCCACTATCCCAATGGTCATGATGGGCAAGCACCAGCCCCTGATCGGTAAAACTAATTTCAGACATGCCCGTGATATTCACAGGCATAGCGCGTGCAGAACGCACCTGTCCAGTCATATGCCATTTGATAAAGCCGGCTTTTTGCGAATGGCAGATATCCAGAATATCAAAGCTGGGATCATCCATCGTGGCAAACATATGGGAAAACACCCCGACAAAGGCTTCTGGCCCCACAAGCCAGTTAAACGGGTCTGAAAACACCACCTGCTCATCCAGCATAGCTTGTAAGGCTGGTAAGTCTGACGGCGTTAACCGGCCGAATAGATCAGCATAGGCGTGCAAGGCCTCAATCTGTGTTTCATTCATTTTGAAATCACTTTTTGCATCAAGCGAAAATACCAACGATTAGGTAATAGTCGTAATATCCGCATTTTACGCACAAATGACCGGGGGAAGGCAATCTCAAACTGATCGGCTTGCAAACCAGCAATGATTTCATCAGCCGCCGTTTCAGCAGAAATAATATCTGGCATTTCAAACTGATTGACGTCTGTGGCTTCTGTTTCCACAAAACCCGGATTGATGATTTGCAGCTTAACCCCGCTATCACGCAAATCAAACATCATGGATTCAGCCAAGGCAATCACCGCCGCCTTTGTCGGGCTATAGGCCGCTGCCAGCGGCAGGCCGCGATAACCGGCCACGGAGGCCATCAGGGCAAGATGGCCATGCTTACGGGCCAGCATATCAGGCAGCAATGCTGCAATAGAGCGCACAACCCCCATATAATTCACATCCATGTGACGGGCATAGATATCTGACACCATTTCACGGGAATCCTGCGGCTGATAAATGCCGGCATTCAGTACCGCCACATCCACCGGCCCATGATGCTTCATCGCCATTTTGACAGAGGCGTGAACGGCGGCCTCATCTGTTACATCACAGGATAATGCCAGCAGGTTAGGATAATCAGCGGCTAAGGCCTCCAGCCTGTCTGTACGACGGGCCAGCACAGATAATTTATGGCCATCTGCCGCCAGCTTTTCGCTTAAGGCATAGCCGATACCAGAACTGGCACCTGTGATGAAATAATGCTGAGATATGGTTTTCATCCCTTTGTCCGCAAAGCGCCGCGCCCACCATCAACCGGGAATATGCTGCCGGTAATCCAGCTTCCGGTCTCAGGAAGAAGCAACAGCCGGGCAAGGCCGGCAAAATCATCTGGCTGACCAAGACGTGGCAGCGGATGAGCACCGGCAATCCCTTTTGCCAGAACCGCATTATTTGTAAGAGGCGCGGCCATTTTGGTCTCAGTCAATGACGGGGCAATCGCATTTACCCGGATAGAGGGCGCAAATTCAGCCGCCAGTGAGCGTGTCAGCCCCTCAATACCGGCCTTGGCGGCGGCAATGGCCGCATGCGCTGTAAAACCCTGAGAGGCAGCAACAGAGGAAAATAACAACACAGAGCCTGAGGCTGCTTTTAACGCTGGCACGGCTGCTTTTACCGCCATGGCAGGCGCGGCAGTATTCAAGTGATAGCAAGACAGGAAATCATCTTCACTGAGCTGTGCAAGTGGTTTCAGAAGAATGGAGCCAACGGCCCAAACAAGACCTGCCAATGCGCCATCATCACTGGCTTCATGAACTGCCTTTTCGATAGATGCGGTATCAAAGGCATCAAACACACTATAGCCAGCCTGCAAAGACTGCGCTGTGGCCTGCAATGCACCAGCCTCACGTCCTGCCAGATGGAGGTGGCAGCCATGCGCGGCCAAATCATGCGCAATGGCTTGACCAATCCCGCCCGTAGCCCCAAAAATCAGATATTTACCCATTGTTTTCCATCCTCTGGCGGTTTACTTAACAATACGTGCAGCACCAACCCTTAGATCAGAAAGGAAACAGCATTGGCGCCTTGCGTCTGTCTTTTCCTTCATGGTGAAAAATATGACGAATAATGAGATATTTTTTGAGCCGGGCCAGCATAAAGAGGCTGGCTTTACCTATAACCCTTTTAAGGCTTTGGTCGCGCCGCGCCCCATCGGCTGGATTTCCAGCCAATCTGCAGATGGCATCGCCAATCTGGGGGCCTATAGCTATTTCAACGCGCTGTCAGATCTGCCGGCTATGATCATGTTTTCCTCTGCACCGGATGCCCGTGAAGGCAGAGATGGTCATAAGGACACACTCAGCAATATTGAACAAACCGGTGAGTTTGCCGTGAATATCTGTAATGCGCCTTTGCTGAGTGCCATGGTGAAAAGCTCTGAGGCCGTTGCCCCGGAGGTTGATGAATTTGCGCTGGCAGGGCTGACCAAGAAACAGGGCCGGTTTATTTCTGCGCCCTATATCGCTGAGGCGCCAGCTGCGCTTGAATGTACAGTATTCAAAACCATCCCCCTGCCCGGCAATGGCGACAAGCCCGGCTGCACGATGGTGATTGGCCGCGTGGTTGGCATCCATATTGATGGCGCCTTTGTTGAT
>JBMHCK010000078.1:0-6852 GCA_049889955.1 Puniceispirillaceae bacterium (SeqCode) | reverse complement strand
TCCTGTGGTCAGCCCGCCCGCCGCGAAACCGACACGTTTGATACATTTTTTGAGAGCTCATGGTATTTTCTGCGCTATACCGATCCAACATCTGATAACGGGTTTTCACGCGAAGCTGCAAACTACTGGATGCCGGTAGATCAATATATTGGCGGGGTAGAACATGCTGTATTGCATTTGCTCTATTCCCGGTTTTTCACCAGAGCCTTATCCAAAGTCGGCTATCTGGAACTGGATGAACCCTTTGCCGGTTTGATGACACAAGGGATGGTATGCCATCAAAGCTTTAAGGATAAGAATGGCAGCTGGCTGTTCCCGGATGAGGTGGAAAAACAGGCCAGCGGCTGGGTTTTAAAAGAAACTGGCGAGGAGATTACCGCAGGCCGCGTCGAGAAAATGAGTAAGTCCAAGCGGAATGTCGTCGATCCTGAGCATATTATTCAGACCTATGGTGCGGATACGGCGCGGTTGTTTATGTTGTCTGACTCACCGCCTGAACGTGATTTGGAATGGACAGAATCAGGCGTGGAAGGAGCGCACCGCTTTATTCAAAAAATCTGGAAGCTTACACAGCAAGCGACAACCTGCCCGGATAATTTCACCCTCAGCCCGGATAGGATAGAAGGTTCAGAAGAAGAAACACTAGCCCGGGCGTTGCATAAAGCGATTGAAAATATTTCAACAGACATAGAACGTTTTGCCTTTAATCGTTGTGTCGCACATTTGCATATTTTAGTTAATGCACTTGTCGACTACCGGGCATCAAAGGCCGCAAATGAAGATATTTTTGCGCATGCCATGCAGCAATTCTCTGTCCTTTTATCTGTATTCTCGCCGCATATAGCCGAAGAAATTTGGTCACGTACAGGCGGCGAGGGTCTGGTTTGTTGCACAAGCTGGCCTGAAGCTGAATTGCACTGGTTAAAAAGTGATACTATCGAGGTTGCTATTCAGGTAAATGGCAAAGTTCGCGCCCGGATTGAGCTGCCCGCAGATTGCCCGGCTGCAGAAGCTGAAGAAAAAGCACTAGCCCTTGAGAGCCTACAACGATATCTTGAAGGAAAGCCGCCTAAGCGGGTAATCGTCGTACCAAA
Source organism: Puniceispirillaceae bacterium (SeqCode) (assembly GCA_049889955.1). GTDB lineage: Bacteria > Pseudomonadota > Alphaproteobacteria > Puniceispirillales > Puniceispirillaceae > JADHLI01. The sequence continues at coordinate 5,758 of JBMHCK010000078.1, read as the reverse complement.
CAGGATTATCAATGTGGTCTGCTAATGCACGCAAATTTCTGGCACTGTTCAGCTTCGCTATATTTATTGTCAGCGGATTGGGCGGCTGTTCGGTAAAGTCGCTTTCAAATGTAGATGCCATAACAACTGCCCATTTCCAGAAAATGGCGCTGCCTGAGGTTACCTCACGCTCTGAACAGCTGATGAACCGGACGCTTACAGACTATATTGGCAGCTTCGATAGCGATCCGCACTATCAGCTAACCTATAAGTTCAGCTCGGCGACCCGCTCTGTTCTGTCATCTGCCGGGGTTGATTCCTCACTAAATAATACCAAAATGGCAGTAAGCTATTCCCTGCTGGATAGCCGTACCGGTGAGGAGCTAACCGCTGGTTCTATTGATGCGTTTGCAACTTCCGGTGCCATTTCCTCTTATCATGGTCAGGATGTATCTGCTGAATTTGCCGCAGAACGCCTGGTTAAGCTGCTTAGCGAGCGTTTATTTCAGAAATTGCAGCTTTATTTCATGTCTATTGAGGCCTAGATGAAGATTGCCGCCCGCGATGTTGCCGGATTGCTGAAAGCGCCGGGATCGCGATACTCGGCTTATCTGCTTTATGGCCCGGATCAGGGGTTGGTGCGGGAACGTGCGGGTCTTTTGGCGCGTCATTTTTCTGAGGCACCAGATGATCCCTTCGCTCAGGCAAACCTGACCGGCCAACATGTCTCAGAAGATAAAGCACGGCTCGCTGATGAAGCGAATGCGGTGAATATTTTTGGCGGCCTGCGCGTTGTCACTCTTTCAGGCAGTGGTAGCGAAATGACCGCGGCGGTCAAGCTGGCCTTTGCCCAACCTAACCCGGATGCGCGTATTATCATTCGGGCCAGTGATGTAAATACCCGTCATGCGCTGGTAAAATTATGTGATGAAGCTGAATTTTGTGCCTCAATTGGCTGTTATAGCGATGATCAGCGCAGCCTACAGCAAATTGCAGCAGAAATTTTTGCGCGTTTCAATATCACCGTATCGCCGCAGGTCATGTCAGCGATACTTACAAGGCTTGGATCTGATCGTCAGGTAAGCCTGTCAGAATTAGATAAATTAGCGCTGTTTGCTGGCCAGGATGGTAGCCTGAGTTTGGAAGATGTTACAATGGCGCTAGGGGATAGCGGTGCGGTTGCCATAGATGAGGTGAGTATCGCCCTGTTAAGCGGTAATATTGATAGTTTTCAGCGTGATTATGCGCGCCTGCGCCATGAAGGAGTTCAGCCTATTGTGGTGATACGCCAATTATTGTCCGTATTTAAAGCTATGCAGACCGCAAAAGCGCGAATGAAAGAGGGTCAACCGGCAGCCCAAGCAATAGCCCAGCTGCGCCCCCCTGTTCATTTTAAAATGAAGCCCCTGCTTACCCGCCAGCTAGGCCTGTGGCGGGATAATCACATCGCTGATTCTATTGACAGGTTAATGCAAGCCGAAATCCAGACCAAATCAGCGGCAGCAGCGAATCCAGCGACCCTTACAGGTCAAATATTGTTGGGAATTTGCCTGCGCGCCCGCCAATTAAATGCCCGCCGTTAACGGCGCTGCCTTACATCAACTTCAGCTTTTTTAATAAATCATCAAATTGCTCAAGAGAAGCAAGGCTAACAGATAATTTGCCCTTTTCCCTGCTTTCATCCCAATCAATAGAAAGCGCCAGGCCAAGTTTTGTTTGGGCGCGGACTTCCAGCGCTCTAATATCTGCAGATTTTTGAAGTGGCTGGCGCTTGGCCTTGGAATGTTTACCTGCCTTTATCAGCGCTTCAACAGCCCGTGCGCTTAGATTACCAGCGACTATTTTTTTGGCGAGTTCAGCTGCATCAGGATTACCTATCAAAGGCCGTGCCTGGCCCATGGTTAATTTTCCGGCCACAAGCAGCGTCTTTACCGGGGCTGGCAGGTGGCGCAACCGCAGTAAATTAGCAATATGCGAGCGAGATTTGCCCATGATAGCGGATAGCGCTTCCTGGGTATAATTATGGCTATCCATCAGCCGCTGATAACCATCTGCTTCTTCAATAACAGATAAATCCTGGCGTTGGATATTTTCAATAAGTGATAATTCGGCCGCCTCTGTATCAGAGAGATCAGAAATTATGGCTGGAATTTCATGCAATTTGGCCAATTGGGCTGCCCGCCACCGTCGCTCACCTGCTATCAGCTCATATCGGCTAGGCTTTTGCGGATTTTCCCGAACCAGAATAGGCTGTATCAAGCCTCTTTGTTTGATAGATGTCGCTAATTCTGTCAGCGCTTCTTTATCAAATTGCTGTCGTGGCTGCCAGGGTCCTGGATTTATCCATTCTATCGGCAACGAGCGAACCTGGCCTTTTTGTGCAGCAGGTGCCTGTGGAGCTGTATCTGTCTGGGTAGTTTTATCCTGACCGGCTGGCCTGTCTGCGGTGATAGGTACCTCTCCTAATAATGAAGAGAGGCCCCTACCTAAATGTTTGCTTTCATTCGATTTTTTTGGCTTATCGGTCATGTGTTTTGCTTTTCCTGCTCGAGAAGTTCAGCGGCCAATGCCACATAGGCCTGTGCCCCAGCACATTTCAGGTCATACATTAGCACAGGTTTACCAAATGACGGCGCTTCAGATACCCGTACGTTGCGCGGTATGACCGTCTGATATACCTGAGCGCCGAAATGGCCACGTACATCATTTTCGACCATTTCAGAGAGTTTGTTGCGGCTATCATACATGGTGAGCACAATACCCTGCATCATCAGATTAGGATTGAAGTTTGCGCGCACCACCGAAACGGTCTTCATCAATTGTGCCAGGCCCTCTAGCGCATAAAACTCGCATTGTAGGGGTACCATAAAGGCGGTTGCAGCGCATAAACCATTTACGGTCAAGAGGCCCAAAGAGGGGGGGCAATCAATAATGATATAATGAAATTTCTGACGTTGACTCTCTAGCGCGTTTGCCAGGCGAAATTCGCGCCCTTCCAAATCGCTCAATTCGACTTCGGCAGCGGATAAATCCATTACCGCTGGCAAAATTGACAGGCGCGGCACAAGGGTTGGTAAAATCGCCTCGGCAGCGCTGGTCTCACCTGTTAAAATTCGATAGCTATTTGCCTCTCTTTGCGCCTCATCTATGCCAAGACCGGTGCTGGCATTGCCTTGCGGGTCAAAATCAACCAGCAAGACCTCTAGCCCACATGCAGCCATCGCGGTAGCCAAATTAACCGCTGTCGTTGTTTTTCCAACGCCGCCCTTTTGATTTGTCATGGCTATAATATTGGCCTGCATCATATTTTCCTAAATAATTGTTTTATATAGATAAAGATGGTTTTAATCGGATAATTGACGCATCACTATCGGTCAGGCTGGCAAAGCTTTCCGCCTCTAGTTTCGGATAGGATGGCAACGCGGTCAATTCCTGATTTACCTCGCGCCCTTTTAAGAATAGATAATGTAGCTGATCATGATGTTGATGCCTTGACAGGTCAAGCAGCTGGGCCAAGGGCGCCAGGGCTCGGGCGGTAATAATATCCGGCTGAATAGCTGGCAGGCTTTCCATACGCTGTTCATGCAAAATCGCTTGCGTGCCTGTCTCGCGCAAGGCGGTGCGCATAAAGGCGACCTTGCGGCTATCTGATTCAACCAGATGTATTTCATGATCTGTTAAAATTGCCAGAATTACTCCGGGTAATCCAGCCCCACTGCCCATATCCATTATCGTCGACGGGGCGGCAGGCAAATAGCGCACCAGCTGGGCGGAATCAAGGATATGACGATGCCAGATCTGCGGCAATGTTCTGGAAGATACCAGATTGATACGCGCCTGCCATTTGACCAGCAACGCTACATAAATAGCCAGCTTTTCCTGTGTTTCACGTGAAACATTGAAAAAACGGGCAATCGATTCAGCATGCGTATCTTCTGGTAACCAGACACTATCTGTTTGCATGCCCCTACCCTGTTTCCGCATGTGCGGCAGTAGAAATAGCGGCAGGCGTTTTTTCTGCAGCGGCGCTGGCTTTGCGTAAATGGCGAAGCAAGGCAACTATTGCCGCAGGGGTCATGCCGGGTATTCGGCTGGCCTGACCAATTGTTTGCGGCTGATAGCGCGAGAGTAAATCTTTTGATTCAGCAGATAGGCCACCTATTACCGATATATCCATATGATTTGGGATTTTTACCGCATCATCCCGGCGCATCGCGTCTATATCCGCCTGTTGCCGCTCTAGATAGCCTGCGTAACGACAATCAGTTTCAAGCTGGCTATGCAAATATTCAGGTATTTTTGCCAATTCTGGCCAGACGGCCAGACAGTTTTCAATCGTAATCCCGTCCAAAGCCAGCAAATCTGCGGGGTTTCTGGTACTGCCATCACGGGCCACTGGCAACCCAGCCGCGCTAAGGATATTTGGGCCCTTTGGTTCAGCGGTAAGCTGGATGCGCGCTTGTTCCAGCACCTGTTTTTTATCTGTCCATTGGCGGGTGCGGGCGCTACCGATACAGCCAATAGCCAGGCCTTTATCAGTCAGCCTCTGATCAGCATTATCGGCACGAAGATGCAATCTGTATTCTGCACGCGAGGTGAACATCCGATAAGGCTCTGGCGCGCCCTTGGTGACCAGATCATCGATCATCACCCCGATATAAGCATCTGCCCGGTCCAGAACAAACCCATCCGGGGCGTTATGAGACGGATTGCTAAATAATGCAGCATTGATACCAGCGATAAGTCCCTGTGCACCAGCCTCCTCATACCCTGTGGTACCATTAATTTGCCCAGCCAGAAACAAGCCCTTTAAGGCCTTTAATTCCAACGTTGGCGATAGGGCGCGCGGATCGATGAAATCATATTCAATTGCATAGCCAAACTGTAAAATCTCTGTCTTTTCAAGACCTTCAATGGTGGCGATCAGCGCTGATTGCACCTCTCTTGGCAAACTAGTAGAAATCCCATTTGGATAGACCGTATCATCCTCAAGGCCTTCTGGCTCTAGAAATATCTGATGCGAGCTTTTATCAGAAAAGCGGTGAATTTTATCTTCTATCGACGGACAATATCGCGGTCCCTGCCCTTCAATTTGCCCTGAATAGACTGCCGAGAGATGGATCGATTCGGCAATAATCTGATGCGTTCTCTCGTTCGTTCGGGTAATGCCGCAACTGATTTGCGGTACCTCTATATTATCTGTCAGGCTGGAAAAAGGGACCAATATCTCATCTGCTGGCTGCATGACCAGACGATCCCAGGCAATTGTTTTTCCATTCAGCCGCGCCGGTGTTCCTGTTTTTAGTCTGCCAACAGGCAATCCCATCCCTCGCAAGCGTTCGGCCAACTTAACAGAGGGCCGCTCGCCAAACCGTCCGGCCGGGGTGCGTTCTTGCCCTAAATGAATTAGCCCGCCCAAAAAAGTACCGGTGGTCAGTACAATTGCTGGTGCTGTAAAGGCCCGGCCATCTTCGGTAATAACTCCGGTAATCTGGCCATTTTCAACAGCCAGATCGCCTACCGCCCCTTGAATTATCTGCAGGTTATCCTGTTCAGCCAGTAATGCTTGCACGGCCTGGCGGTAGAGCTGGCGATCAGCTTGTGCGCGCGGGCCTTGAACCGCGGGCCCTCTTGATTTATTCAACATGCGAAATTGAATGCCGGCCTTGTCTATCGCCCGGCCCATCAGCCCATCCAGCGCATCAATTTCCCGTACCAGCTGACCCTTGCCCAAACCACCAATAGCCGGGTTACAGGACATTTCCCCTATTTTATCGGT
>JBMHCK010000077.1:0-20358 GCA_049889955.1 Puniceispirillaceae bacterium (SeqCode) | reverse complement strand
TGCCAGGTAAACTGTCCATTACACAATAATATCCCTGACTGGCTAATGCTGACGGCGGAAAATCGCCTGCAAGAAGCATATGAGCTATCTTCTGCTACCAACACCTTTCCAGAAATTTGCGGACGTATCTGCCCGCAAGATCGCTTGTGTGAAGGCAATTGCGTTATCGAAAAAGGGTTTGAGTCTGTAACCATTGGCGCGGTTGAGAAATATGTAACCGAAACCGCCTTTGAAGAAGGCTGGGTGGAGCCGATTAAGGTCACGACCGAGCGGGAACAATCTGTTGGCATTATCGGCGCGGGTCCTGCTGGTCTGGCGGCTGCCGATTTATTGCGGCGCAAAGGCTATCAGGTGGTGGTCTATGATCGCTATGACCGGGTAGGCGGCTTGCTGATTTACGGTATTCCAGGCTTTAAGCTGGAAAAAGAGATTGTTGAGCGCCGCGCAGGATTGCTGGAAAAGGGTGGTATCAAATTTGAGCTGAATTGTGAAATTGGCCGCGATATTACCTTTGAAGAATTGCAAAATCGCCATAATGCGGTGCTGATCGCCACTGGCGTTTATAAGGCCCGCGATATCAAATTGCCAGGTATCGGCCTGGACGGGGTCGTGCCGGCCCTGGAGTATCTGACCGCATCAAACCGTAAATCATTAGGGGATGAGGTCGCTGAATTTGATCAGGGTATGCTGAACGCCGAAGGCAAAAATGTTGTGGTAATCGGCGGCGGCGATACGGCGATGGATTGCGTGCGTACCGCCATACGTCAGGAAGCAAAATCTGTGACCTGTCTGTATCGCCGTGACCGGGCAAACATGCCTGGAAGCCAGCGCGAGGTTGAAAATGCCGAAGAAGAAGGGGTGAACTTCCAGTGGCTGTCTGCCCCGCATGCGCTGTTGGGCGATGATAGCGTAACCGCGGTTCGTGCCAAGCGTATTCATCTTGGCCAGCCAGATGAAACAGGCCGTCAGGTGCCGCAAGTAATTGATGGCTCTGACTTTAACATTGAGGCAGATTTGGTTGTTAAGGCCCTTGGGTTTGATCCAGAGGATCTGCCAGGCCTGTTCGAGCAAAAAGATTTAGCCGTCAGCCGTTGGGGCACTGTGCAAATTGACTGGAAAACAATGATGACGCAAATCCCGGGCGTTTTTGCCGCTGGCGATATTGTACGCGGCGCCTCGCTAGTCGTGTGGGGTATTCGTGATGGCCGTGATGCTGCTGAACAGATTGATGCCTTTATCGAAGCAGAGCTGCGCGGCGAGACACGTCAGGCCGGCTAGTACCGATTGGATAAGAAGCGTCATAGAGACGTGAAAAAAAAGAGGCTATATGCAGCCTGGCGCGGATAACGCAACGCCCCTGCTTAAATAAAATGGCCGATATAAAAAGATAGATGAAGAGGGTTAAAATAATGACCAGCAAGCTCACTACAGGCAATCAGAAGTTTGATGCAGCACATTATGTGAAATCTCGCAAGGAAGCCGAAGCCCGGTTGACAGAAGCTGGCATGTACAGCCCGGAAATGGAGCATGATGCGTGTGGGGTGGGGTTTGTTGCCTCTATTGATGGTACGCCGCGGCGCTCTGTTGTGGATGCGGCTATCGAAGCCTTGCAATCTATCTGGCATCGCGGCGCGGTGGATGCCGATGGTATGACAGGCGACGGCGCCGGTATCCATCTATCGATACCGCGCGATTTCTTTATCAAACATATTGCCCGCACAGGCCATAGCGATGATGGCGGGCGTCTGGCCGTTGGTATGGTGTTTTTGCCGCGTAATGATATTGGTGCCCAAGAACAATGCCGGTGTATTGTCGAGCAGGAAATTCTGCGGTTGGGGCATTTTGTTTATGGCTGGCGTCAGGTGCCTGTAGATACACGTGCGCTGGGCGATAAGGCACTGGCCACCCGTCCAGAGATTGAGCAGATTATGTTCTCCATGCCAGAAACGCTGGACGAGGAAGAAGCGGAACGCCAACTCTATAAAATCCGCCGCCGTATCGAAAAAGCGGTATTGGCAGAGCTGATTACAGATTTCTATATTTGTTCATTATCTACCCGTTCCATCATTTATAAAGGCATGTTTCTGGCTGAACAGGTCACCGCCTTTTATCCAGATTTGCTGGACCAGCAATTTGTTTCCAATTTTGCGGTTTACCACCAGCGCTATTCAACAAACACCTTTCCTACCTGGAAGCTGGCACAGCCCTTTCGGATTCTGGCACATAATGGCGAGATTAATACCCTGCGCGGTAACCGCAACTGGATGTCTTGTCATGAAGACCGGATGGAGCATGAGGTGTTTGCTGACAGCATCACCGATATCAAGCCGGTAATCGAAAAAGGTGCGTCTGACTCAGCCGCTCTGGATGCAGTGTTTGAGCTGTTGCTGCAAGGTGGGCGTACCCTGCCAATGGTAAAAACCATGATGATTCCAGAAGCGATGGATGTTAGCGGCGATAGCAAGCTGGCAAAGCTGTATGCCTATTGCAATTCGGTGATGGAACCCTGGGACGGGCCAGCGGCGATTGCCGCCCATTTCGGCGATTGGGTTGTTGGCGGTATGGACCGTAATGGTTTGCGGCCAATGCGTTACACCCATACCACAGATGGTCTGCTTATCGCGGGCTCTGAGACAGGTATGGTCCATGTTGATGAGACAAAAATTGTTGAATGCGGGCGTCTTGGCCCGGGAGAGATGATCGCCGTCAATCTAAAGGAAGGGCGCGTTATTCTTGACACAGAATTGAAAACAACCCTGGCCGACCAGCAAGATTGGGCAGGCTGGACAACCCGGGCAAAATCTATCAATGCGCTGCTGGCAAATGCTCGCACAAAAGAAGATGATCGCCCCGATGATGAGGTGCGTCGCCGTCGCCAGCTAATGTCTGGCTGGTCAATGGAAGATATGGAACTGATCCTGGCGCCTATGGCCAGCACGGGCAAAGAGGCGGTTGGTTCTATGGGCGATGATGCCCCTCTGGCCGTATTGTCTGGAAAATATCGCGGCTTGCATCATTTCTTCCGCCAGAATTTCTCGCAAGTAACCAATCCGCCGATTGATAGCTTGCGCGAGCGCCATGTTATGACCTTGCGTACAAGGTTGGGGAATCTGGGCAATATTCTGGATGAAAGCCCGGAGCAGTGCGAGCATCTGGTACTGGATAGCCCGGTAGTGACCAATGCAGAATGGCACGCTATCAAGGATCATTTAGGAGACAAGGCGGTTGAGATCGATTGTACCTTTGGGGTGGATGAAGGCCCGGATGGCATGAAAGCCGCCCTTGACCGAATCCGCAGCCATGCCGAACAAGCGGTGCGCGGCGGCTGTGAGCATGTGATGCTAACCGATAGAAATAGCAGTAAGGATCGCGTGCCGCTGCCAATGGTATTGGCAACTGGTGCGGTGCATTCGCATCTTGTGCGCCAGCAGTTGCGTACCTTTACCTCGGTCAATGTGGCGTCTGGTGAATGTCTGGATGTGCATCATTTTGCTGTGTTGATTGGTGTGGGCGCGACAACCATCAATGCCTATGCGGCTGAATGGACAATACTCGAGCGCCAGCAAAAAGGTTTGCTGGATGGGGTCAGCCTGTCAAAAGCGGTGGCAAATTATCGCAAGGCTATCGAAGACGGCCTGTTGAAAATCATGTCAAAGATGGGCATTTCTGTTATCGCGTCTTATCGGGGCGGTTATAATTTCGAGGCGCTTGGTCTGTCTCGTTCTCTGGTTGCAGAATTTTTCCCGCCTATGTCCTCACGGATTTCTGGCATCGGGTTGACGGGGATTCAATCGCGCCTGATGGCCCTGCATAAGCAAGCCTATAGCGATAATCTAAGCTACCTGCCAGTAGGCGGTTTTTTCCGGTTCCGTAAATCGGGTGAACAGCATGCCTTTGATGGACAGATTATTCATGCCATGCAGCATGCCTGTGATACCGGCTCTTATCAAAGCTGGAAAAAATATACTGCCATGGTTGCCCGTCAGGGGCCTGTAAACCTCAGAGACCTGATGGATTTTGAACGTAAATATGAGCCTGTATCAGTAGAGACAGTTGAAAGCATTACCGATATTCGCAAAAGATTGGTATCGCCGGGGATTTCGCTTGGCGCGCTTAGCCCTGAGGCCCATGAAACTCTGTCTATCGCCATGAACCGTATCGGCGCAAAATCAGACTCAGGTGAGGGCGGTGAAGATCCGTCCCGGTTTAAATTGCGCGAGAATGGCGATAATCCATCTAGCGCGATCAAGCAGGTCGCCTCTGGGCGTTTCGGGGTAACAGCGGAATATCTGAATAATTGTGAAGAGCTGGAAATTAAGGTCGCGCAAGGGGCCAAGCCTGGCGAAGGCGGCCAGCTGCCAGGTATCAAGGTGAATTCGCTGATTGCCAAATTGCGGCACTCTACACCGGGCGTTACCCTGATCTCGCCGCCGCCACATCACGATATTTATTCTATCGAGGATCTGGCCCAGCTTATTTATGATCTAAAGCAGATTAACCCAACGGCGCGGGTCTGTGTAAAGCTGGTTGCCTCTACCGGAATTGGCACAATCGCGGCTGGAGTCGCCAAAGCAAAGGCCGATACTATTTTGATATCCGGTCATGGCGGCGGCACCGGGGCCAGCCCGCAATCTTCTATCAAACATGCAGGTATGCCTTGGGAAATGGGCTTGTCAGAAGTGCATCAGGTATTGTCCATGAATGGGCTGCGAGACAAGGTTGTTTTGCGTACCGATGGCGGGTTGAAAACAGGCCGTGATATTGTTATGGCGGCGATGCTTGGCGCGGATGAATATGGTATTGGCACCTCGGCCTTGGTGGCGATGGGCTGTATCATGGTGCGGCAATGTCATTCCAACACCTGCCCGGTAGGGGTATGTACCCAGCGCGATGATTTACGAGCAAAATTTGAAGGCACGCCTGAAAAAGTTGTTCAGCTATTTACCCATGTTGCAGAAGAAGTTCGCGAAATTCTTGCCTCGCTTGGGTTCAAGCGTCTGGACGAGGTTATCGGGCGGACAGATTTGTTGACACAAGTATCGCGCGGCGATGCGGCGCTGGATGATTTGGATTTGAATCCTGTGCTGGTACAGGCTGAGGCAAATGGCAGCTCTGGTTATCGTGGCGGGGCTGGACGTGTTGAAGTGGCTGATACGCTGGATGCGCAGATGGTCAAAGATGCCGAAACAGCGCTGCAATCTGGCGGTAAAATGCAACTGACCTATAATATTGAAAATACCGCACGGGCCATTGGTACCCGGTTATCGTCGCATATTGTTCGCCGCTTTGGCATGGATGGTCTGCGCGAGGGGCAGATTACGGCAATTCTGCGGGGTACCGCTGGTCAGTCACTTGGTGCCTTTGCGGTGCAGGGCTTGCGTCTGGATGTTATCGGCGATGGTAATGATTATGTTGGCAAGGGTCTGTCTGGCGGGATGATCACTATCCGCCCAAGCCCATCTGCCAGCTATGTTGCCGAGCAGAATACGATTATCGGTAACACTGTTCTGTATGGGGCTACTTCTGGCTTGTTGCTGGCCAATGGTCAGGCTGGCGAGCGCTTTGCGGTGCGGAACTCTGGAGCTTCTGCGATTATCGAAGGGTGCGGGTCAAACGGGTCTCAAAATATGACAGGTGGCGAGGTTGTTATCCTGGGTAAAACTGGCTCAAACTTTGGGGCGGGCATGACCGGTGGTATGGCCTTTATCTATGATAAGGATGGTGAGTTTCTGTCGCGGGTAAATCCGGAAACCCTGCATATCAGCAAATTATCTAGCGGTTACTGGAAAGAATATCTGGAAGGACGTATTGCGTTACATGCGTCTGAAACTGATTCTGCATTGGCCAAAAGATTGCTGAATAACTGGGAAGTAGAGAGCAAAAATTTCTGGCATGTGGTACCAACCGAAGTATTGGGCCTGCTGCCACAGCCTGTTGCTGATAACGAGATTCCTGTTCGTTCTGCCTGATCTGTACAGGCTTTGGAAGCAGTGATAATCTGCTGACCGTAAAGTCTTGATATAGGGGCAGAAGTAAGCGTGGATATTCGCATTCAAAAAGAAGCAGATAGGGAACGGGTCGAAACACTTGTTTCCTTATCTTTTAGCGATCAGCATCCTGGCCGCGCGGTATGGAAGCTTCGCCCGGGCCTGGCGGTGCCGGAATTATGTCTTGTTGCTTCTGACTATCGTAATATTGTGGGATCGCTGCGATTTTGGGAAGTCAGTGTCGCTGGACGCCCACAATTGCTGCTAGGGCCACTGGCAGTATTACCAGAATTACAGGGGCGGGGATTTGGCCGCGCTCTGGTAAGTGATGGGCTTCGCCGAGCAGAACAAATGCGAAGATGGTCCTTTGTTCTGTTATCTGGAGATGCGAAATATTACCAGCGTTTTGGCTTTGAAGAGGCTGAAGCTGGCAAATATATCTGGCCTGGACCTCTTGCTCCGAACAGCCTGTTAATTCGTCCACTAAAGCGCAAGCAAGCAGATGCAGCCCTGCCTGGTCCGATCGCGATTCTGCCTCATCTAGAAAAAAGTGAGGCATAATCCAGATGGCTATACTACATCATTATCCACTTGCTGCCTCTAGCCGGCTTATTCGCTTGCAATGCGGGGAATACAAGCTGGAACTTGATTTAATTACCCAGCTACCCTGGTTACGAGAGGAAAAATTGCTGGCCTTAAATCCCGCAGGTGAGCTGCCTATCTTTGAGCATGAAACCCATGGTGTGGTATCTGGTGCGCGGGTCATCTCGGAATGGCTGGAAGATATTGTCGAAGATAATTTCCTGATGCCAGCCACCGCAGGAGAACGTGCAGAAGTACGCCGGCTGGTTGATTGGTTTGAAGGGAAATTTACGCTGGAGGTCACCCGGCCCCTGACACGCGAACGGGTGATAAAACGCTTTCAATCTGGCGAGGCAGCCTCCTCTCAGATTTTGCGTGCGGCCCTTGCCAATGCCCAAATTCACCTAGGCTATGTAGATTGGCTGGCTGGCCAATATAGCTGGCTGGCAGGGCCAAATATCAGCCTGGCCGATCTGGCGGCGGCGGCACATATTTCGGTTCTGGATTATTTTGGCGATGTGGATTGGCAACGCTATCCAGAAGCAAAGCTATGGTATATGAAGCTGAAAAGCCGACCCAGCTTTCGCCCGCTTCTCTCGGATGTGCTAGTGGGTATGCCGCCAGCCAGCCATTACAGCAATCTGGATTTCTAGCTATCTGCTGTCAATGTCGAAGACAGCTTTGTATGCAGGCCCAAAACAGTCGTCATAAGCGCATCAATTTGCTCTGGCTCGGAATATCTGTGGCCAGCCTGTTTATCCAAAATAACGCGCACTTCCGCACTTTTTAATCTTTTGGTCAGCTGCAAGGCGGTATCATAGGGCACTTCTTCATCTGCCATGCCCTGATGCAAAATCACTGGAATGTCCAGATCAATATCATTGCCCAGTAACAGATGCTGCGTGCCATCCTCGATTAAATGATAGGGGTAGATAACATCTTCATCTGCATAGGGGTTTGGCAGGGCAATCTGGCCATCTGTCCGCATTTTCTGTTGTTGGGCAGGGTCAAGGTCATCCCAGATAAGAGTCTTGGTAAAATCCGGGGCTGCGGCAATGCCGACCAGGCCGGCAACACGGCTTTTGCGGTGCAGGGCGGTAAGCAACATTAGCCAGCCGCCAAGCGATGAGCCAACCAGAATTTGTGGCCCGCTTGTAAGCGCGTCCAGCATGGCGGTGCAATCAGCTAGCCAGCGTGTTAAATTGCCGTCCAGAAAGGCCCCGTCTGATCGCCCATGTCCAAAATAATCAAACCGCAAAAAAGGAATTTTATGGCTGTCAGCCAGCGCTTCAAGTGCCAGGGCCTTGCTACCCTCCATATCTGAGCCATGCCCTGCCATAAAGACAATGCCGGGATGGGTAGGGCTTGCTAAATCCTGATGAAGGGCGTGATAGGCTCGTTTGCCGTCCTGACCAAGATTGTGATAAAAGATAGGCGTATTATTTGGTTGTTCAGGCATTTTTTCTATTTCTCTTATTCTTTAACCAGAGTATCACTTGTGCAACCTGTTTTGCTATTCACATCTTATAGAGAAATCTATTTATGCCATCGGTAAAAAATATCGTCCAGCCAGTGATTGTTCAAATTGTGCCTCAGATGAACAGAGGCGGGGTTGAGCGTGGCACGGTTGAAATCGCCGAAGCGATTGTAAAAAGAGGCTGGAAAGCTGTGGTGATCTGTAATGGCGGGCGCATGGAAAACCAGCTAAAGCGCGCAGGGGCTGAAGTTTACAGATTGCCTGTGGATACAAAAAACCCCTTGAAATGGGGATCTGTTCGGCGCCGGTTAAAAACAATTTTACTAAGCGTAGGCGCAGATATTGTGCATGTGCGCTCGCGCGCCCCGGCCTGGATTGCGCTACCCCTGACCAGCGCTATTGGCATCCATAGTATTGCCACTATTCACAGTAAATTTCTGCCGCAAAATTTCTTAAAACGCATCTATAACAAAAAAATGCTGACCGCAGATGCCATCATCGCTATTTCTCGCTATGTGAAATCTGTGGTGACTACCTACTATAAGGATGCGGTGGAAGAGGATGAAATAACCGTTATTCATCGCGGCGTTGATCTGGCCGTGTTTGATCCGGCACAGGTTAGCCAGCATCGTATCGTACGCTTGTCCGAAACGTTGAATCTGCCAGATGATGGGGCGGTGGTTATGTTGCCTGCTCGGGCCACGGAATGGAAAGGCCATGAACCGTTGATTGAGGCGGTAGCGCGGCTAGAGGCAAAAGATGTCACGTTGCTGCTTCTTGGTGCGGGCGACGGGCATAGCCGGTTTGTTGAACGATTACGGGCCCTAGCCATCAAAACCGGGCTGGATGGGCGGCTGCGTATCGTGGCGGGGACAGATGACATGCCAGCAGCCCTGATGCTGGCAGATGTGGTGGCCATGCCATCAACTATCCCAGAGCCATTTGGCCGGGTTGCAGTAGAAGCCCAAGCTATGGGACGCCCGGTGGTGGCCTTTAACCATGGCGGTGCGTGCGAATCTATCATAGATGGCGAGACCGGGTGGCTGGCCAAGCCAGACGATATTGACGACCTTAGCCGATGTCTGAATGCTGCCCTCAGCCTTGGCCCGCGCCAGCGCACAATCTGGGCAAAACGCGCCCGCGCCCATGTCGAAGCGTCTTTTTCAACACAGCAAATGTGTGAAAAAACACTGGCAATCTATGCAGATTTCTTGCAGAAATGAAGCAGAATCGACCTGTGATTGGTTTTGTGGGTCAAAAAATAAAGTTAGCGGTATAGGAAAGACACAGGATGCCCATTATTCAGCTACCTGACGGGTCGAAAAAAAATTATGATATGGCGGTTACCCCTGCAACGATTGCCAGCGATATTGGCCCAGGTCTGGCCAAAGCGGCAATGGCCGCAAGGGTGGATGGTCTGGACTGGGATCTTACCCGCCCTATTGAAGCCGATTGCGAGCTACAACTGATTACCGCAAAAGATAGTGATGCGGCGCTGGAATTGGTCCGCCATGATTGCGCGCATATTATGGCTGAAGCAGTGCTGGAGCTATATCCAGATACGCAAGTTACCATTGGCCCGGCGATTGAAAATGGCTTTTATTACGATTTCCACCGTGAACAGCCTTTTAGTACTGAGGACCTAGACGCGATTGAGCAGCGTATGCATGAAATTGTTGATCGGGATGAGCCGATCACGCGCGGCGTATGGACACGCGATGAGGCCGTTGCCTTTTATAAAGAGAAAAATGAACCTTTTAAGGTTGAGCTGGTAGAGGCGATACCTGCTGATGAGACAGTCAGCTTTTATACACAAGGCGATTTTATTGATTTATGCCGTGGCCCGCATCTAGTTTCTACCGGCCGGGCTGGCCATGCCTTTAAGCTGATGAAGGTGGCGGGTGCCTATTGGCGGGGCGATTCCAATCGGCCGATGTTGCAGCGTATCTATGGTACCGCATGGTTGAATGAAAAAGATTTGAAAAACTACCTAACCATGCTGGAAGAAGCCGAAAAGCGGGATCACCGCAAATTAGGCCGGCAGCTGGATTTCTTTCACCTGCAAGAAGAGGCGGCAGGGTCTGTGTTTTGGCACCCTCGCGGCTGGACATTGTATCGCGAAATAGAAGAATATATGCGTCGGCGTCTGGATGCCGCTCACTATAGCGAGGTCAAGACACCGCAGCTGGTAGATCGCAGCCTGTGGGAAGCTTCGGGGCATTGGGATAAGTTTGGTGATAATATGTTCACCGCCGAGACCAATGAAGATCGCACCCTTGCCCTCAAGCCGATGAATTGTCCAGGGCATGTGCAAATCTATCGTCAGGGGGTGAAATCCTATCGCGATTTGCCGCTTAGAATGGCGGAGTTTGGCTCTTGCCATCGTAACGAGCCGTCCGGGGCGTTGCATGGTATTATGCGGGTGCGGGCCTTTACCCAGGATGATGCGCATATTTTCTGTACCGAGGATCAGATTAATTCAGAATCTGTGGCTTTTTGTCACTTGCTACAGGATATCTATGCAGATTTTGGCTTTACCGATATTCGCGTTAAATTCTCGGATAGGCCAGAGGTGCGCGCCGGAGATGATGAGACTTGGGATCGTGCAGAAAAAGCGCTGGCAGATGCCACCGAGGCCGCCGGGCTTGAGACTACCCTTAACCCGGGCGAGGGGGCTTTTTATGGCCCGAAGCTGGAATTTGTGTTGCGCGATGCGATTGGCCGGGACTGGCAATGCGGAACCTTGCAGGTCGATTTTGTGCTGCCAGAACGTCTGGATGCAGAATATGTCGCTGAAGATGGTAATCGCCACCGCCCGGTAATGTTGCACCGCGCTATTCTTGGCTCGCTAGAGCGCTGGATTGGGATTTTGATAGAACAATATTCTGGCCGGATGCCGGTATGGCTGTCTCCTGTTCAGCTGGTGGTGGCGTCTATTACAGATAGCTCTAATGCTTATGCACAAGAGGTATGCGAGGCCGCGCGTGCAGCTGGATTACGTGCAGAATGTGATGTTCGTAACGAGAAAATAGGCTATAAAATCAGAGAGCATTCAACTGCCAAAGTGCCATTTATTCTGGCTGTTGGCGGACGCGAGGCAGAAGCCCGCACGGTGGCCATTCGCCGTCTTGGTTCTGACGGGCAGGAAGTGTTGGCACTGGATGCGGCGATGGAAATGCTGTCTGATGCGGCCACCCCACCAGACCTAAAGCAAGACAGAGCTTGAATTTTCAGCCTAACAAGATTAGATATTCTAGTGTAGACCTGCATTATATGCTGGTTGCCAGCTATTGTGCTGTGCCGCCTGCCAGGCCAGATATACTAACTGTAGAAGGAGAGTGATATAGCACGTCCACGCCACGATGCGCCACCCGCGAGCGACGGTCCGCGCATCAATGAAGCCATAAGAGCCGCTTCTGTTCGTTGTATTGATCCCGAAGGGGAACAATTAGGGATACTGACATTAGATGAAGCGTTGCGCAAAGCCATTGATTTTGGGCTTGATCTGGTTGAATTACAGCCAAATGCTGTCCCACCTGTCTGTAAAATCCTGGATTACGGGAAATATAAATATCAGGCACAGAAACGGGCTTCAGAAGCGCGTAAAAAACAAAAAGTTATTGAGGTTAAAGAAATTAAACTGCGCCCCAATATCGATAGCCATGATTATGATGTGAAGATGCGTGCTGTTCGCAAATTCCTGGAAGCCGGCGATAAGGTCAAGGTGACCTTGCGTTTCAGAGGACGGGAAATGGCCCATATTGAGCTGGGCAGCCAGCTTTTGGAACGGGTCCGCACCGATATTGATGAGGAAGCAAAAATCGAAGCCATGCCAAAAATGGAAGGCCGGCAGATGATAATGGTGCTGGCCCCGAAATAATCCAGAGGGAGGCTAATCCATATGAAGCCCAGATTTAGGTTGATTTCCATCTTGTTTTTGGTATAACCCAATCTCTTAAAAATACCGCCGCGTCCGGGCCGAAAAGGGCTGCCTGGCCGGTTATCGAAACAGTGCATCTATAAATGGAACTGTTTAACCCTAATATAAGCGAGGTTAAAATGCCCAAATTGAAGACCAAAAGCGGTGCGAAAAAAAGATTTCGCGTAACCGCAAGAGGCAAAGTTCGCGGTTCAGCAGCTTTCCTTAGCCACAATCTCCGTCGTCGTTCGCAGAAGATGAAGCGTCAAGCACGCGGCACCATGATCCTTCATGAGGCTGATGCAAAAATTGTACGCGGCTTTCTGCCTTACGCTTAAAACAACCCGTTAATTTCAGGAGAGTGAACGATGGCTAGAGTAAGCCGCGGGGTTACCGCACACGCCCGTCATAATAAAGTAATTAAGGCTGCCAAAGGGTATTATGGTCGCCGGAAAAACACCTTTAAAACAGCTAAGCAGGCCGTCGATAAGGCGCGTCAATACGCCTATCGTGACCGCCGTGTTCGCAAGCGCGAGTTCAGAGCCTTGTGGATTCAGCGGATTAACGCTGCTGCGCGTTTGCATGGTATGACCTATTCAACCCTGATGGGTGGCCTGAATAAAGCTGGTATCGAGGTCGATCGCAAGATGCTGGCCGATATCGCTGTGCATCAGCCACAAGCCTTTGCGAGCCTGGTAGAGCAGTCAAAGCAGGCAAGCTAACAGCTAAGTGAAGTTAAAAAGGCTGCCTGTGCTTTACCCAGATTTTGGGAAGCGCCGGCGGCCTTTTTTGTTTAATGCAGAAGCCGTAATGGCCAGACCGAAAAGGCAGGTTTTCGATGACTGAAATTGAGACGCTGAAAGCCGAATTGTTAGCATCAGTTGAAGGCGCCGAGGATTTATCAGCACTGGAGGCGGTTCGCCTGGATGCGCTGGGGAAAAAAGGGCGCATCTCTGTTCAATTGAAAACTCTTGGCGGGTTGGAACCAGAAGAGCGCAAACAAACCGGCCAGGCCCTTAATCAGATAAAAGATGAAGTCGCCAGGGCAATAGCTGTTCGTCAGGCGAGCCTGGAAGCCGAAGCGTTATCTGCGCAGCTGGTCAAGGACCGTGTTGATATCAGCTTGCCAGTACAACAGCCTCTTGCTGGCGGGATACATCCGTTAAGCCGTACGGTTGAAGAAATCGCCGCTATCTTTGCCGATATGGGATTTTCTATTGCAGAAGGTCCGGATATTGAAACAGATTTTTATAATTTCACCGCGCTGAATATTCCGCCTGAACATCCTGCCCGTCAGGAACATGACACATTTTATTTGCGCCCTGATGACGCTGGCGCGCGTCCGGTATTACGCACCCATACCTCGCCTGTGCAAATCCGTACGATGCAACAGATGAAACCGCCTATTCGGATTATTGTGCCCGGGCGGACCTATCGCTCGGACCATGATGCTACCCATTCGCCGATGTTTCACCAATGTGAGGGGCTGGTGATCGGCGAGAATATTCACATGGGGCATCTAAAAGGGTGTTTGATTGATTTTTGCCGCGCCTTTTTTGGTGTTGATGGTTTGCCAGTGCGGTTTCGGCCCAGCTTTTTTCCCTTCACAGAGCCTTCTGCAGAGGTGGATATTGGCTGTCGGCGTATAGATGGCAAGCTGGAAATTGGCGCTGGCGATGACTGGTTGGAAATTCTGGGCTCGGGGATGGTGCATCCACGGGTGATCGAAAATTGTGGTTTGAATCCAGACGAGGTGCAGGGATTTGCCTTTGGTATGGGGGTCGAACGGCTGGCGATGCTGAAATATGGTATTCCGGATTTACGTACCTTTTATGATAGTGATTTACGCTGGTTAAAACATTACGGCTTTATGCCAATAGATGTGCCAGCCTTGCATACCGGTCTGGATGAGGGGGTATAGGCGATGAAATTTACTCTCGCATGGCTGAAAGACCATTTAGATACAGATCGCAGCTTGACCGAAATCTGTGATGCCCTGCCGATGTTGGGGCTGGAGGTGGAAAGCCTGTCTGATCCGCTACAGCATTTAGGTGGTTTTCTGGTGGCTGAAATTCTGACTGCACAGCAGCATCCTGATGCAGACAGATTACAGGTTTGCACCGTTGATAAAGGCGATGGCACGCCCTTGCAGATTGTCTGTGGCGCCCCAAATGCCAGAGCTGGCCTGAAAACAGTCCTTGCCCCTGTTGGCAGCTGGATTCCCGGCAGTGATTTCACCCTTAAAGAAGGCAAGATACGCGGGCAGGTCTCGCAAGGTATGCTGTGTTCTTTATCAGAGCTGGGCCTGGGCGATGATCATGATGGTATTGCCGAGCTGCCGTCAGAGGCTCAAACTGGTGACAGCTTTGCCAGCTATGCCGCCGGGGCCGCATTGGCCATGACAGATCCGGTCATCGAAATCGCTATTACCCCTAATCGCGGCGACTGCCTGGGCGTGCGCGGGGTTGCCCGCGATTTGGCCGCCGCTGGATATGGCACGCTAAAGCCGCTGGATTTCAGCGAAGAGGAAGGCAGTTTTGACTCGCCCCTGAAATGGGAGGTTGAGCCAGCTGCCCAGCCAATGGTACCGCTAATTTCTGGGCGGATGTTTGAGGGGGTCGTAAATGGTGCAGCCCCTGGCTGGATGGCAGACAGGCTAGTCGCGGTTGGCCAGCGTCCGATTTCAGCACTGGTTGATATCACCAACTATGTGATGATAGATTTGGGCCGGCCCTTGCATGCCTATGATGCAGATAAAATTAGCGGCGACAAGCTGGTGGTCAGGCTGGCGAAAAAGGGCGAGCAGGTCGAAGCCTTAAACGAGAAAACCTATAGCCTTGAAGAGGGCGCGCTGATTATCGGCGATGCAGAAGGCCCGGATGATTTGGCGGGCATTATGGGCGGCGAGCGTACCGGCGTTACCGATACCACCACCCGAATGTTCCTGGAAATTGCGGTATTTGATCCGATTAAAGTAGCGACAACAGGACGGCAATTAAACCTG
This sequence comes from Puniceispirillaceae bacterium (SeqCode), assembly GCA_049889955.1. Lineage (GTDB taxonomy): Bacteria > Pseudomonadota > Alphaproteobacteria > Puniceispirillales > Puniceispirillaceae > JADHLI01. Next base: position 5,389 of record JBMHCK010000077.1, on the reverse strand, counting down.
CATTCAGATGCGCGCTATCGGTTTGAACGTGGCCTTGATGCGCGCTCGCCCATTGACATGGCCGGCTATATTGCGCGGCTGGTGGGCCGTATATGTGGCGGAAAATGCAGCCATCTGGTCGTACATGGCGAGGTTGCGCCAGCACAGCAGATGCTGTCTTTCAATCCAGAAAAAGTAAAACAGCTGACAGGTGTTGACTGTCCAGCAGATAAGCAGGCTGAAATCCTGTCTGTGCTGGGTTTTGAGCTGGATACAAGCCAGCCAGAATGGCAGGTACAAGTGCCGCATTGGCGCAATGATATTGATGGTAGCGCAGATCTGGTTGAAGAAATTATCCGCATTTATGGTTTTGATAAGTTGGAAATGGCCAGCTTGCCACGTGATGAGGTGGTGGCGCGCCCCTCTTTTTCACCCGCGCAGAAACGCAGCCTGATGTTGCGCCGGACGCTGGCATCGCGCGGCTTGACCGAGGCGGTGACCTTTTCCTTTATGAAGCGCAAGGATGCTGAATTATTCGGCGGCGATAATGATGCGCTGATGCTGGCTAATCCTATCAGTAATGATCTGAATATGATGCGCCCTTCTGTTATTCCTAATTTGTTACAGGCGATGGGGCGGAATTTAAATCGCGGTATCGAAGAGGTGTGCTTCTTTGAAATTGGCCCGGTGTTTTTAAGCCCGGATGAGCAGGGCCAGAGAATGGCGGTTGGTGGTGTGCGTCAGGGCCGCCGTCAGCTTGCCGACTGGAAGCATAGCGAGACGCGCTTTGATTTATTTGATGCAAAGGCTGATTTGCTGGCTGCGCTGGCAGGGCTGGGAGTGCGCGTCGATAATCTGGTCGCCAGCCGCGAAGTGCCATCATGGATGCATCCTGGCCGTTCAGGCGTGTTGCGGCTTGGCAGAACAGAAATGGGTGTTTTTGGCGAGATACATCCCGCAATTTGCCGCCATTTTGACCTGCCTGAAGGGGTGGCAGCCTTTGAATTCTGGCTGGATAATATCCCGATGCCGCGCCGCAAAGGCCCGGCTAAATCGCCTGTTGATCTTTCCGCTTTGCAGCCTGTATCGCGTGATTTCGCCTTTATCGTTGCAGAAGAGGTGGAAGCACAAACCCTGATTGATGCGGTGCGCCGTGCCGCCCGTGATGTGGTGGATAGCGTGTCTATCTTTGATGTGTATCAGGGCAAGGGCATCGAAGAGGGGCATAAATCCATTGCCCTGAATGTGCGCTTGCAGCCGCGCGAGGCCACCTTTGGCGAGGCAGAATTAAGCAAGATTGCCGATCAGATTATCGCAACTATTGCCAAGAATTGCGGCGGCGTGTTGCGCGGCTAAAGCCTGTTTATCGCAGACATCAGCGCCAGGATAGGGGCCTTGGTTATTGAGGTGTCAATGCCTGCCCCAAATACAGATGCCCCATCTGTATTCTTGAGCTCTACATAGGCCGCAGCCTCTGCTTTCGAGGTAGAGGAGCGCGTATTTTGGCCAAAATCTGCCAGGGTGAATTGCAGGTCAAAATTATCCCGCAATGCGGTCACCATCGCAGATATCGGGCCATTGCCAGTGCCGGAAATCTCCTGCGTCTCGCCATTAAAGCTGACTTTTGCGACGACCCGCTCTGTCTCGGCATTACGCGAGGCCGGGGCGGATTCAAAAGATACAAGCTGAAATGGGCTGGTAATGTTCAAATATTCGGCCTCATAAAGCGACCAGATGATATCTGCGGTCATCTCGCGGCCACTTGAATCGGCCTCTTTTTGCACCAGCTGGCTAAATTCAACTTCCATAGGGCGCGGCAGGCGCACATGATGTTCGGTTTCCAAAAGCCAGGCAGAACCGGCCTTTCCAGATTGCGAGTTCACCCGAATAATCGCCTCATAGGTACAACCGATATCAGCGGGATCAATCGGCAGATAGGGTACTTCCCACAGGGTCTGGTTGGTTTGGCGCATCGCATCCATCCCTTTACGAATAGCATCCTGATGCGATCCGGAAAAAGCGGTATGTACCAGTAAGCCCGCATAGGGATGGCGTTGATGTACAGGCAATTGGTTGCAAAATTCTGCGGTATCGACCAGCGATTTGATATCCGAGATATCCAAAACAGGGTCGATGCCCTGGGTAAACATATTTAGCCCAAGCGTAATGATATCTACATTGCCGGTACGCTCGCCATTACCAAACAGCGTGCCTTCCACACGGTCAGCACCTGCCATCAGGCCCAGCTCTGTTGCCGCCACCCCGCAGCCGCGATCATTATGCGGATGCAGCGATAAAATCATGCAATCGCGCCGGGAAAAATTCCGATGCATCCATTCGATTTGATCAGCATAGATATTCGGTGTCGACATTTCCACTGTCGCAGGCAGATTGATAATGGTTTTATTTTCCGGTGTTGGCTGCCAGACATCCATCACTGCCTCACACACATCCAGCGCATAGCCCAGCTCGGTACCGGTAAAGCTTTCTGGCGAATATTGCAGGCGAAGGGCAGTATCAGAGCCAAGCTTGCCGATACGGTCAGCCACCATCTTTGCGCCATCAACAGCAATCGCTTTCACCCCGGCTTCATCGGCGTTAAATACAACACGCCGTTGCAGGGTTGAGGTAGAATTATATAAATGCAAAATCGCATGCGGCGCCCCTTCAAGAGACTCAATCGTGCGGTCAATCAGATGCTCTCTTGCCTGTGTCAGCACCTGAATAGTGACATCATCTGGAACATGCCCGCCATCTATCAGCTCGCGCAGAAAATTAAAATCGGTATCCGAAGCAGATGGAAACCCAACCTCTATTTCCTTAAAGCCCATTTTCACCAGCGTTTTGAACATCCGCATTTTACGCATGCTGTCCATCGGCTCTATCAGCGCCTGGTTGCCATCGCGCAGGTCAACCGAACACCAGGTAGGGGCGGTTTCAATCACCTTGTTTGGCCAGCTACGGTCTGGCAAGTCTATGGGGGCATATGCGCGATATTTTTGAATGTTCATCTGAGCCATTTTAATTTCATCTTAATAGGGGCTTTCTCGTGAAAAACCCAGAATTAGCAGCAATTTGATGTTGTACCATGTTCCCAGATAGGGTCAAGTCTGAGGGTAGCCTCTGGTTTTTATCTGACAGGTGAAAATTTATGCCCAAAGCCGCGCTAAATCACCTTCACCTGCTGGATTATCGCCTGGATTTAAGATAGATATAAGCCATGACAAAACTCAGCCACATCCGCAATTTTTCTATTGTTGCCCATATTGACCATGGTAAATCCACGCTAGCCGACCGCCTGATCCAGGATTGCGGGGGCCTTAGCGCGCGCGAAATGTCTGAACAGGTTCTTGATAATATGGATATTGAGCGGGAACGCGGTATTACCATCAAGGCCCAGACAGTAAGGCTGGATTACACCAGCAAATCAGGCGAGCATTATGTGCTTAATCTAATGGATACGCCCGGTCATGTTGATTTCGGCTATGAAGTATCCCGCTCGCTCTCGGCTTGTGAGGGGTCATTGCTGGTCGTAGATGCCTCGCAAGGGGTAGAGGCGCAAACACTGGCAAATGTCTATCAGGCTATTGATGCTGATCATGAAATGGTAGTGGTGCTGAACAAGATGGATTTGCCTGCCGCCGAGCCAGAGCGGGTAAAAGCCCAGATTGAGGATGTTATCGGCCTGCCAGCAGATGATGCGATTGCGGTATCTGCCAAAACAGGTTTGGGCATTGAAGAAGTACTGGAAGCGATTGTTGCCAAACTGCCCGCCCCGCAAGGCGAGGCAGAAGCCCCCTTGCAAGCCTTGCTGGTGGATAGCTGGTATGATCCCTATTTGGGGGTAATGACGCTGGTTCGGGTGCGGGACGGGGTGCTGAAAAAAGGCATGAAAATCCGCATGATGGCAACGGGCGCGGTACATAATGTGGAACGTGTGGGTATTTTTGGGCCAAAACCGCAAGCGGTAGATCAGCTTGGCCCGGGCGAAATTGGCTTTATTAATGCCGGGGTAAAAACCGTATCTGACGCCAAGGTTGGCGATACTATTACCGAAGACAGGCGAGTCTGTAGCGAGGCCCTGCCAGGCTTTAAGCCATCAGTTCCCGTAGTGTTTTGTGGCCTGTTCCCAATTGATGCGGCCGATTTTTCTGCCCTTCGTGAAGCGCTGGAAAAGCTGTCCTTGAATGACAGTTCTTTTTCGTTTGAGGCAGAAACCTCAGCCGCGCTCGGGTTTGGTTTCCGTTGCGGCTTTCTGGGCTTGCTGCATATGGAGGTTATTCGCGAGCGTCTAAGCCGTGAATTTGACCTCGATCTTATCTCTACCGCCCCATCGGTGGTCTATAAGCTGCATATGACCGATGGCAATGTGCTGGATATGCATAACCCTGCTGATATGCCAGAGGTTACCAAAATCAGCTCTCTGGAAGAGCCCTGGATTAAGGCCACAATTATGGCCCCTGATGAATATCTGGGACAGGTCTTGAGCTTGTGCGTGGAACGGCGCGGCGAGCAGATTGACCTGACCTATGCGGGCAGCCGAGCGATGGTGGTCTATCGCCTGCCACTAAACGAGGTAGTATTTGACTTCTATGATCGCCTGAAATCTGTAACCAGAGGTTATGCCAGCTTTGATTATCAGATGGATGAATATCGTTCTGGCGATCTGGTCAAGGTATCTATTCTGGTCAATGGGGATCCGGTAGATGCGCTGGCGATGATTGTTCACCGCGAGCAGGCCGAATATCGGGGCCGGGCGATTTGTGCGCGCCTGAAAGATTTGATTCCCCGCCAGATGTTTAAAATTGCCCTGCAAGCAGCGATAGGGGGCAAGGTGATTGCCAGAGAAACCATCTCTGCCTTGCGCAAAGATGTGACAGCCAAATGTTATGGCGGCGATGTCAGCCGAAAGCGTAAATTGCTGGAAAAGCAAAAAGAGGGCAAAAAGCGCATGCGCCAGTTTGGCAAGGTGGATATCCCGCAAAATGCCTTTTTGGAAGCCCTGAAAATGGGGGATAATTAGGCTGGCTAATTAGGCCGCATAATTAGCCATAATAACTAGCGCGGGATAGAAGCGCGTTAAAAAGAATCGCGGTTCAAATTGCGGCGTCTGCGATAGCCACGCGGAAATAATCTGGCCACCAGATTTAAACCCACTGCAAAAACTGAAAAACACAATACCGCTGGCCATTGCAGGATGGTCGCAATCACCGGATGCCATAAAAAGGGTGAGCATCCGAGCGCGGGTATCAGGCCGCACGGGTCTATATAGCGCTCGATAATCGCCTCGCTTACTTGCAGGGATTGCGGCGATATTTCAAACCATATCTGGCCTAGCAGGACAGAAGGATCGTCGCTGACGAAATCCTGCCACATCAGGCCGAGGGCAATAATAATCGCAAAAAGCGCC
>JBMHCK010000076.1:0-2646 GCA_049889955.1 Puniceispirillaceae bacterium (SeqCode) | reverse complement strand
TATTAAGCAATGGCAATCTGCTGGAGACAGGGGAAAGCCAGCCAGGGCGTCACTATGCTGTTTGGCATGATCCGCACAAAAAGCCAGCCTATCTGTTTGCGCTGGTAGCTGGCGATTTGGAACGGGCTAGCGATAGCTTTATCACCGCTTCTGGCCGCAAGGTGGATTTGCATATCTATGTTGAAAAAGGCAATACCGGCCTGACAGGCCATGCGATGGACAGCCTGAAACGGTCGATGAAATGGGACGAGGATGTCTATGGTCTGGAATATGATCTGGATTTGTTTCAAATCGTTGCGGTCAGCCATTTCAATATGGGCGCAATGGAAAATAAGGGTCTTAATATTTTTAACAGCAAATTTGTGCTGGCAGACGCGCTAACCGCAACTGATGATGACCTGGTCCGGGTTGAAGCGATTATCGCGCATGAATATTTCCATAATTGGACAGGTAACCGGGTAACCTGCCGCGACTGGTTTCAGCTGACCTTGAAAGAAGGTCTAACGGTGTTTCGGGATCAAAGCTTTAGTGCAGATATGCATGATGAAGCGGTGAAGCGGGCAGAAGATGTGGCGACCTTGCGGGCGATACAATTTACCGAAGATGCAAGCCCAACTGCCCATCCTATCCGCCCAGAAAGCTATAGCGAGATCAATAATTTCTATACGCCAACCGTCTATGAAAAAGGCGCCGAAGTTATTCGTATGATACATGCAAAGCTGGGCCCAGCAGGGTTTCGTGCCGGCATGGATTTATATTTTGAACGCCATGATGGCCAGGCGGTAACCTGTGATGATTTTATCGTCGCAATGGCGGATGCAAATGAATGTGATCTATCGCCCTTTACCTTGTGGTACCGCCAGGCAGGTACCCCGCAATTAAGCGCAAGGCGTGCGGTTGTTCAGGGCAGCCAGATGCAGATTGAGCTAGACCAGAAATTAGCGCCAACACCAGCCGGTACAGGGACCGAGCCTATGCCGCTGCCGGTTCGGCTAGGCTTTGTTGGCCGTGATGGTCAGCCTCTTTCTCATGCGATTGATGGCGGGGATATGGCAGATGAACATGTGGTTATGTTGTCGCAGGCCCAGCAAACGATAGAGATTGAATTTGCCGCTGATATGCCAGCCGAGCAGGCCGTGCCGTCGCTGTTGCGCGGATTTTCTGCCCCGGTGCGCCTGTCTGACGATGTTAGCGCCGAAGAGCTGGCTATCCTGGCCGCCTATGACGGGGATAGCTTTAACCGATATGAGGCGTGTCAGCGTCTGGCCCATAATATTCTGGCCGCAAATCTGGCAGGTGACTGCGATACACAAAGCGAGGACGCGCTTATTCATGCGCTACGCCAAGGGCTGGCAGATACCACTCAGCGCGATGATTTCAAGGCATTATGCTTGTCTGTACCGGGGCAGGCCGATACCGAGCAACGCGCCAATCCAGCTGACCCGCCGCAAATTTTTGCCGAACGGCAGGGGTTGCAATCACGCATAGGCGCCGCGCTGGCTGACGATATCATGCCGATCTTGCGGGCAAGCGATCATCTTGAACATGCAGCAGGTCGTACCTTGCAAAATAAATTGCTGGGGCTAGCCTGTGCCGCTGGAAATAGCGAGGCGCTAGATATCGCACTCTTGCAGTCAGAAAATCTGAATATGAGCCTGTCTATGGGCGGCTTGCAGGCGCTAAATCATACCCGGCATGAACATCGTGGGACAGCGCTGGCGGGTTTCTATAGCCGCTGGCACGACCAGGCGCTGGTGACGGAAAAATGGCTGATGTTGTCCGCAACCTCTGCCAGCGATGGCACGGTTGATAATGTGCGCGCATTGATGCAAGACCCGGTGTTTGATGCCAGCAATCCAAATAAATTACGCTCGGTTCTGGGAGCATTTGCAGCCGCTAACCCCACCTATTTTCATAAAGAGGATGGTTCAGGCTATCGCTTTATTGCAGAAGAGCTGGTTGACTTGGATAAACGTAACCCGCAAATTGCGGCACGGATGGGCCTTGCCCTGACACGCTTTGCCAATTACGGGCAGACACGCCAGAAACAGATGCGCGAGGCGCTGAACCTGCTTGCCAGGCATAGCCTGTCACGTGACCTTGATGAGGTGGTGTCAAAGGCGCTTAAAACCGCATAGATACCGGTCTTATAGCCGGCCTGTTAAACAGAGACCTGTCTAGCGCAGGAAAGCTGGTATATGGTCGCTATCACGAAAGCTGTTACCCTTCCATTCAGGCGGGCGCTTTTCATTTGGATATTTGGAATTTTTCTGTGGTGCCGGCTTGTCGCTTACCCCATCCGAATTTTCGTTCATCGCTTCTTTTTTGCTGCCTGAACGCCCTTTTTTCACGGCAGGCTTATCCTTGCCGGCCGCAGTATCTTTATGGTCCGGACCAGATGCTGTGCCGGCATCTGTTTTTGCTTTTGCAGGGGCGGTGCCAGCACTGCCATCCAGTTCAATCGGCTTGCCGATTAGCGTTTCAATCGCATGTAGATATTTCTTATCATCTTCGGTTGCCGCAATCGTGAAGGCAGCACCTGTTCGCCCAGCACGGCCGGTCCGGCCAATACGGTGAACATAATCTTCGGCATTAGAAGGCACATCAAAATTAAAGACATGGCTGACCGATGGAATATCCAGGCCA
>JBMHCK010000075.1:0-3737 GCA_049889955.1 Puniceispirillaceae bacterium (SeqCode) | reverse complement strand
TTTCCTGCGCCAACAGCCTGTGTTCGCACGGCATCTGGGGGTGTAGGGGCCGTGGGTTCAAATCCCGCCACTCCGACCAACTTTTCGATTTTTTACTGCCTCTCATACAGCTCTTACAAAAACCACCAGCCGATCAACAGGCCTTCAGCAAAAGCCAGCCATAAGAGCTAGTAATCACTGATACCTGTCTTTTCCTGAATTTTTGCAATCATGTTCTTATGCCAATTACCTAGCATGATAGCTATCCTTTTTGTTATTGGGGGCCGATATCTCCTATGCTGCCATAGAGTATAGACAGCCTCGGGTAGCGCGGCGTTGACCTAAATCAAAAATGCGCGGCCAAAAACAAGAAGGGGGAGGGGTAAACAAAAGGCCGTCACAACGATAAGGGGAGGAACTGTGCGACGGCCTTTGTTTAGCAAAAGAAAGTCTTGGGGGGGCTTTCTTGTTAGGTGTGGGGGGAGGCTCCCGGGAGCCATCCGTTCCCCACAATTATACCCTAGCCCTATCTATTGCATCTAAATAGTGCTAGAAATTGGCCTCTGTGATGCAAAAATTGCATCACCATTTGCCAGCTGATTTTCCAGTGCGCCCAGATAGCTATTTACAGGCCAGTATTCCTAGACTGTGGTGAGGATGGCCACGCCGATAAGTGCCAGTGCCAGCGACGGCCTCGCAATCATCGGCACTATTTTTGTCACTTTCGGGTTGGGTGGCACCCCTTTTTTGGCACAAGCGCTGTGGTGAAAATTTAAAAAAAATATGACGGCCAGTAACAGGCTGGCGCCCAGCAATTTCAGATCAAACGCCCAGCCGAGCGCAAAGCTGCCATATATCTGATGGGTTAGGGCAATGCCGGTGGCCCATAAGATGAGGATGGCTAGCAGGCCAAGCCTGGCAAGGGTCATCATCGTTGCCTGAACAGGCGGGGCAGGGGGCATCTCTGCCTTTTGATGGTTTTTAGCCAAAAGCGCGTTTGCCACGCCCAAACCCCCAGCCAAAAATAGCGCAAGATAATGAAAAAATTTAAATATAATGATACTGCTCATACCTCTCCCCCCCTGAATAATCGCTGACCGTTTAGCCATGCTGGCAAGTCCACCTTATGAGCTATAGTCGAGCATCCATATATCGATAGGTCAATGGCCATAGCTTGATAGCCAAAGATCAATGGGCAAAGGTCAGTGCCAAAGGTCAATGCCCAAAGGTCATTGATGGGGCGGGGTTAAACAGGCTAAACAGTACTTCTTTGGCGTGATATGCTGATCCAAAATAATGCTTTAACTCTTTGTGAGAGAAGTATGAAAAAACACTATTATATTGTGATTTTTTTCGTAATTTTTATATTTCTTTTCAGGCCTCTACAGGCTGAAATTGACTATAAAATTGAACGAATTGGTCCGCCCATTTCCCATCCATGGGGGATGAGCCGGTTTTCAGAATATAGCTGGCTGGTCACATCACGATCCGGGGCATTGTATCAGGTTGACACACGCAAACATACCCATCAGCAGATACAGAATATCCCGCAAATATTTCATAAAAATCAGGGCGGCTTGCTAGATGTTGCGGTGCGCGGCAGCGATATCTATTTATGCTATAGTCGGCCTCTGAAAAATGGGATGGCAGCCACGGCGCTTTATACCGCCCGGTTAGAAGGGGCGCGGCTACAGGATGGCAGAAATCTTTTTACTTCTAATCAGATATTGCGTTCCGGGCGTCATTTTGGCTGCCGAATAGTGCTGGCAGATGATTTTATCTATCTCAGCCTGGGCGATCGCGGGGCACGGGATGCTGCTCAGGATAGCTCTGTTTATGCTGGCGCGGTGATACGCTTGCATGCGGATGGCAAGCTGGCCCCTGTGGGACTTACAGGCGGGCTAGCAGGCAGTTTCACCAAAGGGCACCGTAACCCGCAAGGGATGGCTATATATCCACAGACAGGCGAGATTTGGGTGCATGAGCATGGTCCGAAAGGCGGGGATGAGATCAATATTCTGCAAGAAGGAGCAAATTATGGCTGGCCTATTCTAAGTTATGGCAGGGAATATTTTGGCGGGAAAATCGGAGATGGCCAGACACAGGCGCCGGGCTTTGCCGACCCTGTCTGGGTGTGGGTACCTTCAATTGCCCCGTCTGGCATGGCCTTTTATACTGGCGATATGTTTCCTGAGTTCAAAGGCGATTTATTGGTCGGCTCATTAAAGTTTCGCAGCTTGTACCATATTCGTCTGGGGGGTGGGAGGCCGGTCTCTGAGCAGGCCTTGCTGAAACGCAAAATAGGGCGGGTTCGTGATGTGGCGATGGCGGCAGATGGCAGTATTCTGTTACTAAGTGATGAGGCCAATGGCGGGCTTTACCGCCTGTCCCGCTAGCAATTTTTTGGGCTCTAGGACAGCTGGTGCAAGCTGGCGATATCGCTCAAAATGTCGCGTTGTAGCTGGTTAAATCGGTCACCTGGCTGCTGGCCGATGATGCGCGCGCCTAGAGGGTCTTCTGCGGTGATGGTGGCAGCGCTCATCTCTTGCAGTACCGCATGACCACAAAAAGGGGTATGCGCGTCGGAATAGCCGCCTTCATGGGCCATTACCAGCTTGCCGCCGGTTTGTTCCATCAACATCCTTGTTAGCATGGCAAAATCTACTGCCCCTAGCAGCATGCGCGATAACGGGTCTACGCCTGAAGCATCAAAGCCGCATGCCACAATCACAATATCGGGATTAAATGCTTGTAATTTTGGCAGGACAAGACGTTCAAACGCCTCTTTATAGGCAATGCTACCGCCGCCAGGCATTAACGGGATATTCATATTGGAAAACGGGGCGGTATCAGCCCCTGTATCGCCAGCATCCCCGCTATCTAGGGGGTAATTGCGTTCCTGATGAATAGAAATTGTCAGCACGTCCCTGTCAGCATAAAAAATATGCTCTGTGCCATTACCATGATGCACATCCCAATCCACGATGGCTATCCGTTCTGCCTTTCCAGCCTGGCGTGCTGCCTGTACCGCAACAGCGATATTATTCAAAAGACAGAAGCCATTAGGATAGTCTGGCAGGCAATGATGGCCGGGCGGGCGGGACAGCGCATAGGCATTTTTATGCTGGCCATCCAAAACCGAAAATAGCGCAGAGATAACCAGCCCAGCCGACAGGCTGGCAATTTCAAACCCGCCTGGCCCAAATGGCGTGCGCAGACCCAGATTGCCACCTGCACCATCTGAAAGGGATTTGAACTCGTCCAGATATTGTTTGGGATGGACAAGGCGCAATTGTTCATCTGTGGCTAGCGCATAGGGGTTCTGGCTGTCTAACATGTCCAGCAATCCGGTGACTTCCAGCAAATTTTTCATCCGCCGTTTAGCCTCAGGGGCTTCGGGCAGAAAACCGCTGCTGGTCGGCTCTACCAGACCGCCAACCGGCAGCAGAAAGGCATAGTTTCCAGCGCCATGCCAGAAACATTTCTCATGCCAGAAAAAGCCTGTTCTTTGCGTTGACATGATAAAGATACCTCTTGACCAATCTGTTGAAATGCGGGTCTGTATAACAGGATAGTGAAGTTAAACCCCCTCGTCATTAAGAGATGCGTGAAAAATGTTAACCTTTACCAAACCCTTTACCCAGCAAGAACCTATCCCTGATGCAGGGATTGAAAAGGCGATAGAAATTCTAAAGCATGGCCGCTTGCATCGCTATAATGTTGCGGGTGCAGAAATCTCGGAAGTCAGCTTGCTGGAA